>NZ_JBEOOG010000028.1:0-47220 GCF_040308965.1 Pseudoalteromonas sp. MER144-MNA-CIBAN-0113 | reverse complement strand
TTGGTCGAATGATCGGATCATGGAACGAGCATTTAGTTCCTTTAAATTAGTAATTTCTTATCCGAAGCTCAGGTTAACTACTGGAGTTATCGCAACTGGAAAGCAATTAAAATACAGCAAAATAGTCATATCATGCCGATTGCTCGCGGGATTTTTTCGCTGTTCTTTTTCTATCCTTTATTTTTGGAGCTCCTTGCACACAGTCAAGAGCACCATAAAAAGAACAAAATAATGCCTAATGCGCTAGCTATTGTGGCATGGCTACTCCTTTTAGTACTTACAGTAACAACACGGTTTGACGATTACTCAACTTTTGCGCTGTGTATAATTCCTTTGCTTTGGCTGCCATTAGTTAACTACATTCAACACCTGAACCAATCATCTGACGCACTTGCATACAACTCTAAATGGCGAGTAAGAAATATTGTGATCGCCATAATTTGGGCTCCCATTTTATTTTTAAGCTTGCTCGAAGAGGTTTACTTGTTACCGAGTACCGCGATCGTTAAGGGCGATAAATTATGGTCATTTCAAATGCAATTTTTGAAGCGTCATCAATTAGTGCCTATTGATGAAGATGTGCTATTTTTTTACAGCGATGCATGGGTAGATTTTCGTAACGACGGCAATGGTATAAGCGACAACTATATTTTTAGTTATTGGAAAAATGAACAAGACCAACTTGAATCAAACTTAAAACACTTTAAAGATATAGCTAGCGTTGAAGTAACTTATGGTAAAACACAACTTGAAAATACAGTTATCAAAGTGATAGATAAGCAAGGCGATCACTTTTTACTTATCGTCGATAGCGAGGGAAGCAAAGATAAAGAGTTGGTGGCACAAATAAATCGCAGAGTGAATAACCAGAAAACACCATAATTATAAAGCCCAACACTAGTTTAAATGCCAATACATTGCTTTTATTGAGCTTTTTACAAAGCCACAAATAAATGAGAATTATTTTCAATTGAGTATTGACAGTTCGACAAATCTAACTGATAATCAATATCAACAAGACGGTAAAGCATCACTACTTGTACGGAATAAACTGTTTTGTTTCTCGACCCTGAAACACGTGTAGCCCACGTTAAAGCTTGGTTACCTGTTATTAATCGCAACGCCCCTTGATATTGATAACGGGTAACCGCCCTACATTTTACTTGCTACATTGCTCATATCGGTGACGGTAGATATGAAACTAAAAAAGCCCTTACGGGCTTTTTTTATGTCTGTTATTTAGTGAGCTACCTAATGTAAAAACAATTAACGGCGGTTTTTACGTGCTCGCGCTCTGCGTTGTTTTTTCTCTTCTTCTTTAGCGGCTTTTTTAGCCTCCGCCGCAGCACGAAGCTCAGCAACCATCACTTCTTCTTCCTCACGCATAGCTGGCGTTTCCATGGTAATACGACCAATAATGCCATCGCGTAATTCATTAATTAGAATTTCTGACATTTTATAAGTATCAATTTGATTACCACCACGAATACAACCACGCTTTTTACCCGCCATTTCAACAAATTCCCAATCACTTTCTGGTAATTCAGCAATTTTATAGCGTGCTTTTAACAGCTCAGGATAAGCATGTAATAAATATTCTGCGGTATAACTGGCAACATCTTCATATTCAAGTGCGGTATCACGTATCGCACCGGTAGCACCTAAACGGTAGCCCGAGTTTTCGTTTTCAACTTTTGGCCACAACATACCCGGCGTGTCGTACAACATAATGCCGTCTTCAAGCTTAATGCGTTGCTGCGCTTTAGTCACCGCTGGCTCATTACCAGTTTTTGCCACAATACGCCCCGCTAACGTATTAATTAACGTCGACTTGCCCACGTTAGGAATACCCATGATCATGGCTTTAACTTGCTTATCAGCACCCACTTTGTGCGGCACCAACTTTTTACACAACTCATTAATACGGTGCACTTCCGCCGCTTTATCATTACCAAATGCAATCGCCTTCACACCACTTTCTTGCTCAAAGTAGTTCATCCACTCTTGGGTCATTTTAGGGTCAGCTAAATCCGCTTTATTTAAAATTTTAATCACCGGTTTGCCTTCACGCAGCGAAGCCACCATCGGGTTTTCACTACTATAAGGAATGCGCGCATCAAGCACTTCAATGATCACATCCATTTGTGGCATGATTTCTTTAATTTCATTACGGGCTTTATTCATGTGCCCAGGGAACCACTGGATAGCCATTTTTAACTCCTAACATATAATTTGTAGCTATTTTAACTGGCAATTCATTTAATTGCGCTATACTGACGCAAATTTTTTCATATAAGACACTATGGCTCTCAAATCTACCATCATGAAGGCGCAGTTATCGCTTAGCGATATGGACCGTCACGTATACCAAGACTTTAATTTAACCTTGGCACAACACCCATCAGAAACCGAGCAGCGCTTGATGATCCGCTTGCTTGCGTATGCACTCAATGCCTGTGATGGTTTAGAGTTCACCAAAGGTTTATCCGCAGATGATGAGCCTGAGCTGTGGCATAAAAACTACAGTGAAGAGATTGAGCTGTGGGTTGAACTTGGCTTACCAGACGAGAAGCGCGTTAAAAAAGCCTGTAATAAATCTAAACAAGTGGTGCTATACACTTATGGTGAAAACAACCAAGCAATTTGGTGGCAAAAACATCAACCTAAGTTGCATGAGTTTAAAAACCTAAGCATTTTTAGTTTAGATTTTGCTGCAACTCAAGCGCTGGCAGCACTGGTTGATCGTAATATATCGCTGACTATTACCATTCAAGATGGTGATGTATGGATGAGCTCTGATTCAGTTAACATTGAAATAAAACCAGTACAATTAATGTAAATTGTATTCTGTAAAAAAGAGGGTGTATGGCTGTTAAACAAGTTGTGGTGTTGCATGGTTTGTATATGTCGGGATTTGTGATGCGCCCTTTATGTTCGCAACTAGAAAAATCGGGGCTGAGCATACTTAACCTTTCTTACAATACACTGTCACCTGATCGCGCGGCTATTTTTGCACAAATTGATGCCTTTATTGATGGTAAAAGCACGGCGCTGGTATGTCACTCTATGGGCGGCCTTGTAGCACGAGCCTATTTAGCAGCAAATTCAGAGCAAAGCCAAAACGTAACAAAAGTTATTACTTTAGGCACGCCGCATAAAGGCAGCCATATAGCCCGCAGAATGCAGCAAAAAGGCTTTGATGTATTTTTAAAAAACAGTGTGGAATTTCTACTGACCGAAAATGGCGATTGGCCATTTAATGCCAAACTTTATAGCATTGCTGGCGATTTACCGATTGGCTTAATGCCACTCATTGTAAAAAGCAGCCGCTCTGATGGCACTGTATTGCTAGATGAAACCAAGCTAAAGGGTATGGCCGAACATAAGGTATTTCACTTAAGCCATACCAGTATGATTTACTCACGCCAAGTCGTTAATTATATTCTTGAGCGCTTGAATGAGGACATTTAGTCCTCGGCTGCAGCCGCCACTTTGTAGCTGATCAAAAATATAATACCTAGCACTAAGGGCATTGGTGCAGCAATATAGCCAAAGGCATCAGAGTTTGCAAAACTCGCACCCGCTAAGTGCGCAACTAACCCTAATACAAACCCTAGCAAAGCAATACCAATAACGATGAGTTCAGCTTTATTTTCTTTACGTGTTTTAGCTTCCATAATTTCTCTCCGCATCTAATCAAGTAGCCCCTTAACTCAATAAAGTGATCCCTATCAAGTTGGGCTATAGTGATTATGCGCTTTACTTATGAGCGTTTTTTGACCTACATCAATAAATAAAATAAGTGTGCGCTGCGCCTGTCAAAAGCTTGTTTTAGATCATATTTTGTACTCACAAAATAAACAATTTCGCTGCTCAAGGTAGTATTTTTATAAACACAACCCATATCTATTGAACAGCGTTAGCTAACTTATTTAAAAAGTCGAGCTAAGGTGATAGCTTTTAGCTATGACACCAATATGTATAAACGATTTTATTAATACACCCTCTTAGGTAATACTGACTGTATTGAGCAAGGTGTAAACAAATTCATAAAACGGTTATTTAAGGAGCAAAGTATGTCGCAAGTAAATGCAATTGGTTTAAACAGTACAAAAAGTGAAGATATTATTAAGTCACTGAATACGCTTTTAAGCAGCTATCAAATTCAATATATGAATGCCCGCGGTTTTCACTGGAATATTAAAGGCCGAAACTTTTTTGAATTACATTTAAAGTTTGAAGAAATTTATAACTTACTACTGTTAAAAGTAGATGAAATCGCAGAACGTATTTTAACGCTTGATGGTGCACCGCTACATGCATTTTCAGATTACTTAGAAGTAAGTGAAATTAAAGAAGCAAAAGGGATCAGCGACGGCGTAACCGCAGTAGAGAACTTACTTGCCGGATACAGCAGCTTAATTAAAATGCAGCGCGATATTCTTGCACAAGCCGCTGAAGCTGATGATGAAGGTACCGCGTCATTAATGAGTGACTACATTAAAGAGCAAGAAAAACTAGTGTGGATGTTAAAAGCCTACCTAGATTAAGTTATTTTAAAAAATAGAAAGCCTCAGTTATGACTGAGGCTTTTTTGTGATAATCATATACTGGCTATGACAAAGCGATAAAAAAGGCCATTTCTAGCGCTTTTTCTTCTAAGCTCTTAAAGCGACCCGATGCCCCACCATGCCCTGCATCCATGTCGGTTTTAAACACTAAAATATTATCATCGGTTTTATATTCACGCATTTTAGCCACCCATTTCATTGGTTCCCAATACTGTACTTGTGAGTCGTGCAAGCCGGTCGTCACCAATATATTGGGGTAGTGTTGCGCACTAATATTGTCGTACGGTGAATACGCTTCAATAATCTCGTAAAAATGAGGGTCATTTGGATTACCCCATTCATCATACTCATTTGTTGTAAGCGGTATGCTTTCATCCAACATAGTGGTAAGCACATCTAAAAATGGCACATGGCAACCCATAGCGCAGTAGAGTTCAGGTGCTTGGTTTGCTACGGCTCCCATTAATAACCCCCCAGCACTGCCACCAGAGGCAAACACTTTACTTTTGTTGCCGTATCCTTGCTCAGTGAGCGCTTTGGTTACATCTATAAAGTCATTAAAGCTATTTTGTTTATGCTGTTTTTTACCATGTTCGTACCATGAACGCCCTAGCATTTCACTACCACGCACATGCGCAATCGCATAAACAAAGCCACGGTCGAGTAAGCTAAGTGACGTACTCGAAAAGCTTGGATCTATGGTGATCCCATACGCGCCATAACCATATTGAAACAGTGGGTTTGAACCATCTTGTTTAAAACTATCTTTACGATAAACCAAGGATACCGGTACTTTTACCCCATCTCGAGCGCTGACCATTAATCGCTCTGACTGATAGTCTCCTGCGTTAAAATCACCGAGTACTTTTTGTTGTTTAAGTAAGGTTTTTTCGCCTGTGGTTAAATCAACATTATAGAGCGAGCCTGGCGTTGTTAAGCTTGAATAGTAAATGCGCGCATGAGCTACATTTGGTTCTGGGTTCATGGCAATAGCAGCGTAATAGCAAGGATCATCAAACTCAAGGTTCATTCGCTCAGCGTTTTTATTAACCACAACAAAGCGGGCTTGGCCTTGTTCGCGCTCGCTAAGCACTAAAAAGTCGTTAAATAATTCAACACCTTCTAATAATACATTTTCACGATGAGGGGTATGTGTTTGCCACTGACTTTTATCAGCAATGGTATTGCTTGTCGCGGTCATTAATCTAAAGTTTTTAGCCTGCCAGTTAGTTACTATATAAAAAGTATCACCAAGCTTATCGATATCAAATTCATGCCCCTCTTCACGCGGCATTAAAGCAGTAAATTCGCCATGGGGCTGATTGGCATCAAGTATCCACATGTCGTTAGTTTCTGTGCTTGCTAAATCGATTATAATTAAGCTTTCATCACGACTTTTACCTAAGCCCATAAAAAAGCTACTGTCTTGCTCTTCGTATACCAACACATCTTGGTGTTGCTCAGTCCCTAGCTCATGTCTAAAAACTTGATAACCTAATAAGGTTTTTAAATCCTTTTTTACATAAAATACGGTTTTATTGTCGTTCGCCCAAACAACTTGCCCCTCGGTAATCTCGAGTACATCGTCGAGCATTTTATTGCTGCTTAAATCTTTAAATCGAACTGTGTAAATACGTCTGCCGTCAGTATCTTCAGAATATGCCATTAATTGCTCATTGGGACTCAGCGCCACTTCCCCTAGCTCATAAAACTCATAGCCGTTGGCAAGTTCATTCACATCAAGTAGTAACGCTTTATTAGCCATTGCCATACTGCTACTGCGATAATGGCGTGCATATTCATCATCTCCGCGAACCTCTGAGTGATACCAATACTGGCCATCTTTGACCGGTACGGTGTTGTCGTCTTTTACAATACGCCCCTTAAGCTCCTCAAATAGTGTATTTTGTAATGGCTTAATGGCGGCTAATTGCTCATCACAATAGGCGTTTTCTTGTGCTAAATGCGCGAGTATTTCGGCATTTTGTCGTTCATCATCACGCATCCAATAATAATCATCACTGCGTGTTTTTGCGTGAGTAGTAAGCGCATGAGGTTGCTTTTTAGCAATAGGAAAATTAGGCAATAAGCTTAAAGAATAATCAGAAGAATACACAAAAAAACCGCTTAAAAAATAACAATGGCGGCCAGTTTATCATAAAAATAAAAAAGCCCACTCATAGTTGAGTGGGCTAAAGCGGTATAAATTCGATAACTAAAAACTACGTGAATTTTATTGTTGTCGTTATACCTAAGGGAAGTTGATTTACTGTATTTGCTGCCAAGCCATAGTCCAGCTTTCGCCAACGCCAGGCTCAAACATAGTGTTATGCTCATCTACACGGCAAAACTCGCTAAATGGCCATGCCTTACACTGGTATATATGCCCCGTTTTAGGCTGTAGTACTTTGGTGCCTGCACTATACATATCGCCATTTTGAGGATAAATTGCATCGTATCCAAGGCTACTTACAGCAATTAATTTTTTATTTTTTTCAGCGCGATTAAAATGAACCACCGCGCTACAAATACCACTACTTTCAAGCGCAAATATTTTATTATGCCTATAAGCGACTACTAATCCTTGCTCTGTCATTCTGCCAGCGCACACCAGCGGAATATGCATATTAATATGCTCAACCACCAGCAAGCTCCAAGCATGGGGTTCACCCTGCTCTGGGGAGAGTATTTCATATTCAAACGCTAGCTGAGATAATTCACCATGCTCATCGTAAAAGCTCACACTAACCGTATCACCAACAAATAGCTGGCTATACTGATCGAGCCCAAGACAACCAATAGTTAACCATTCTCCACACGTTAATGATGAATGTATAAACACTGCAACACCTTAAAGAGTCAAACGTCGCCCATATCATATGGCTTACAACAGGCAAACTAGCTCGAAGGCTAATATGCATTAACTAAAGTATTAGGTTAAAAACCATTGTGTAATACCAATACCGACTGATTGTAATTCGCAATGTTGCAATAATCAAACAAAAGAATGTAACCAGAATTTAAAAGCAGCACTTAAGTTTACATTCATAAAAATAACACAAAAAAGCCAACCGCTTTAACGGTTGGCTTTTTTATTCAGCTGGATGCCTTGTCCTGACATGTGTTTACACATTTAGGACGGGGCAGGGTGATATATAATACTAACTCACACTCACCTTTTTACTTGTAAATGGGCGTTTAAACAGCGCCCCTATGTCAGTTAAAATAATGTACAAGCACGGCACCAAAATAAGGGTGATCAGTGTTGCAAACATAACCGCAAAACCAAGTGCTACCGCCATCGGTATTACAAATTTAGCTTGTAAACTGGTTTCAAACATAATCGGTAATACGCCAGCAAAGGTAGTTATTGAGGTAAGTAGTATGGGTCTAAAGCGGGCGCAGCCAGCCTCAATAACGGCATCTTTTATACTAATACCCGCGCGACGCGCCTGATTAATAAAATCAGTCATTACTAATGAGTCATTAATAACAACCCCTGCAGCAGCAATTAAACCAAAGCCCGACATTAAGCTAATATCTAAACCAAACCAAAAATGTCCCCATATTGCACCCGTTAAACTAAATGGAATAACCGACATTACAATTAAAGGCTGCGAGTAACTTTTTAGTGGCACAGCCAACAAAATGTAAACCAAAATCATCCCGCCAGCAAAAAATAGCAATTGCTCATTAGCTTGCGCTTGCTGCTCCTCAATGGCACCACCTAGTTCTGACTTAACACTGGGGTATTCATCTTGTAGTTGTGGCAATAGGTTTTCTTTTACTTGCTTAACCACTTCACCCGGCTCAATTACTTCTTCATCTATATTGCCGTAAACATACACGGTACGATAACCACCTTCACGACGAATATAACTGATACCCGGTGTTTCTGTTAGTTCAACCACATCTCCTAGCAATACTTCTTTGCCTTGGGGCGTGGTGATAACCGCGTGTTTAAGCGATGAAAACGCTTCGCGAGTAAGCTTAGGGTAACGTACCATCACCCGTACTTCTTCACCGCGACGAATAACACGTTGCGCTTCGCCACCGTAAAAGCTTGCCCCCACCTGGTTAGCAATTGAGGCCAAATCTAACCCTAAGTCAAAAGCGACTGGTTTTAAGCTCATTTGTACTTCTTTGCTAGCAGGATCAATCGTTGAACTGATATCAAATAAGCCTTCTTGCTGCTGCAATAGTTGAATAAAGCGACGCCCGGCTTCATTGAGGGTATCTATATCAGAACCAAACAATAGGTAACCAAATTCGCCGTTACCGCCGCCACCTCCACCGCCAACATCATCTTGTATAGTTAACGACTTAACCCCCGCGATATTAGGCATCGCTTCACGCCAGCGGCGCGACAGCTCAAAGGCATTATATGGACGTAAATCTTCGTCAACCAATGGCGCTAAAATTTGCGCTTCGGTTCGACCTTGGTTAAATACCAATACATCACGCACCATTTTATGGCCATCTTCACGCGCTGTTTGTTTATCAACCTCAAGTACCATAGCTTCTATTTGGCGTATCGCGTTAATGGTTTGGATGTCTGATACATTATCATTCATTTCAACATTAATTTGCGGGAAGTCATGCGGCACTTTAGGTGACGGGATCATTCTTACCTGATTAGACGAGATTAACGCAAAAGTAAAAATTAACAGCGCAATAAAGCTAAATAACACCGTCCAGCGCCATTTGATACAATTAATAATAAACTGCCTATAAGGCCCATTTACAAAGCCAAAAAAGCGCTTATTAAAACGTGCCCGCCAGCCATTAGGGTTTATAGGTGAAAAGTGAGTATGCGCAATATGCGCTGGTAGTATTAGCTTAGATTCTATTAAGCTAAATATTAAACATAAAATAACTACCACTGAAATACCATAAAAGAAGGCACTTTCAGGTCCACTTGAAAGTGTAAATGGCGCAAATACCGCAATGGTTGTGAGTACTCCGAAGGTCGCCGGGGTGGCAACTCGTTTTGCGCCATTCACTACATTGACAACACCGCCGCCTTTTTTCTCTATTTCGGTGTAGGCGCTTTCACCTATGACTATGGCGTCGTCCACCACAATCCCCAATACCATAATAAAGGCAAACAAAGACACAATATTAATCGTGATGCCAAATAATGGCATCAACATCATCGCCCCTAAAAAACATACCGGTAAGCCAATCATTACCCACAGTGCCAGCTTAAAACGTAAAAACAATGAAAGCATAATGGCAACTAAAATAGCCCCTTGAAACAAGTTAGCTTTCATCATATCTAAGCGTGCATTAAGGTAGTATGTCATGTCCATTAATGGCTCTAAACGCACACCCAATGGCAGCTCTTTATTTTTTTGGTCCATGTAGGCTTTAACAGAATCGGCCACCGGAATAATATTTTGCTCTTCGGTGGCTTTAACCGATAAATAAACCGCATTTTCGCCGTTAAATTTAAAGTAGCGCTCACCTTCCACAAACTGATCTTTAATAATCGCAATATCTTGTAGCAACACCTTGGCACCATTGGCGCCAATTTTTACCGGAATTTGCCTAAACTCTTCACCAGAATAAAACTGATTTTCTACTCGAACCGAAATAACACCAGCATCCGTTTTTAATTGTCCGGCTGAAAAATTAGCCGAATAGCGACGTACCGCATTTGCTACATCCGATAAAGTTAAATTATATTGGCGAAGTGTGTCGGGCTCTATTTCTATGGCAATTTCATCCAGTGGCACATCATTTACCACTAAAGATACATTCGATAACTGCAATAATTCATCTTCAACCTGATTTGCGATTGGCTTAAGTTCATTTAGCGGTAGGTCGGCAACAAGCGTCATACCAATTACATCTTGGCGAAACTCTATTTGGCTAATGGTAACCGGCTCCATTCCTGCAGGAAAAGTCGCGATACCATCTACTCGCAGTTTTACCTTATCGAGAACGTCGGTAAGCTCTGCGTCAGTATTAATTTCAAGGCTGGCAGACCCCCCATTACGAAAAGCGCGATACACCCCTTTTTTAATTTCGGTAATATCTTTTAACGACTCTTCAACTTTTATTAAGATACTTTCTTCAATTTCTTGAGGCGATGCCCCTGGGTAGTTTGCATTCACCGTAATATAGTTAACTTCTATATTGGGGAACATTTGTCGCTGAATCGTAAAGTAGCTAATAATCCCCATTACAATGATAAAAAACATCATCAAATTAGCAGCTACAGAGTTGTTAGCAAAATAGGCAATTAACCCTGTTTGTTTGGTTGTATTGGGTAGTTCTGTGCTATTCATAACTCATGCTACCTTTATAGTTTTTCTGTTGATGTGCGCTCTGCAGCATCTTCTGATTCAGTAAGCCCTGCTATTTTTACCGCCATCCCTTTTTGTGGGTATTCAGGTAAGGTGGTAACGAGCTTATCGTTGGCTTGTAAGCCATCGCTAATATAAAAATATTCGCCTTCTTCACGAATCACTTTTACTTTACGCGGCTCTAACTGTTGCTCATCATTAACTATCCACACGGTTTGGTTATTTACTAACTCTTGCGGTAAACGATAAATATTATTGAGCATAGTGCCGGCAAAGTTTACTTGTACATAAGTGCCAAATTTAATTGCAGGCTGCTGATTAGTCAGTCCGTAAGGATCTTCAATTCTTACCACTAAACTGCTCATGCGAGTCGCGTTATCAACAATCCCTAAATCGCGGTCTATTACTGCTTGGCGAGTAAACCCATTGAATCCTGTTTTAATAACGGTTGCCGTTACCCCTTTAACGCGCTCAGGTAAAAACACACTGTCAAAACCTGCGATCGGAATAATCACTTCAGCGGTTTCAATATTATTCAGCTCGGCAACTTGAGCGCCCATGCTGACAAACTGACCTACACCTACGTTGCGACTCACCACTAATGCATCGTAAGGTGCGGTGATTTCACAATTGTCTAAATCGCGTTGGGCTCTTTTTAATGCTGCTTGCGCCGACTTAACTGATGCTTGCGCACTCAGCACTTGTGGTTTGCGTAAAAATAAATCTGTACGTGCTTTATTTGGGAAACGTTTTGCTTCGTCTTCTGCGACTTTGGCTTGCGCTTGCTCTTCAATTAACATCGCTTGAGCGCGGGCAAGTTCAGCTTCAGCTTGCAATACCGCAGCCTCGTAGTTATCTTTTTCAATAGTAAATAAGGTTTCGCCGCGACCCACAACACCACCCGCCACAAAGCTTGGATGCCAGCTGACGACTTCACCTGACACTTGCGCTGAAAGTTGGGTATTTTCTAGTGGCTGCACTTCACCATAACTATTAATGATAACTTGATGATCGTTAGCGGAAACGGCTTCAACTTGCACCGTTGGTCGAGTGTCTATGACTTCTTTTTTATCTGACTCTTTTGCAATCGCATTAATTGCAACAAAACCAGCAACACCTAATGCCAGTGCTACAAATGGAAAAGCCCATCTAAGTACATTACCTTGCATCTGTTTATTTCTCCCAAATTACTATTAGCACTATGATACCAAAGCTTAATGAAACATTAACGTGACATTTGTAAGCAACTGTTACAAAAAGGTATAAATAAGGTCTTCTTCAGCAAATAAAAGGTAAGTCAAAAGCACTGTTAAGCCGCTTTATAAATGTATTGTTACAATCTTTTACCATTATAAATCATAAAGCTAATCACTTTAGGTTAGTATTTATTAATCATACTGTGCGAAAAAGCATGACACACCGTACAGTAAAATTACATTAACAACTAAAAAAGACTAAACGATGAAATTAACCACACTTACCTTGGCGCTGAGTATAGCGCTTAGTGGCAGCTATGCTGTTGCAGCAGAAAAAAAAGAAGAAAAGAAACCACAAACATTAACTGAAATGATTAAAGGGCAAATCGAATTTGCGGGTATTTTTAATCTTTACCAAGATGAAAAAACCGGCGATCACTTAATGGTGATAAACGAATCACAGCTCGATACGCCCTTTGTGTACTTTGCGCATACCATTGATGGTGTAACTGATGCGGGTCATTTTCGTGGGTCGTATCGTGAAACAAAGCTGATTGAATTTAGAAAATACTTTGATCGTATTGATATTATTAGTAAAACCCCTCGCTACTTATTTAACGAAAATAGCGCACTTGCCAAAGCCAGTGAAGCTAACATCAGCGAAGCCGTGCTTGCAAGTATAAAAATAGAAAAACAAGAAGAAGGTAAAATAGCCTTTAATGTAAATAAGCTTTTTTTAAGTGAAGCGCTACATAAAGTATCTCCTACGCCTAACCCAAACGATAGAAATGCTAAAAAGCGTTTTAAAGTAGGTAAATTAGACGATAAAAAATCACGCATCATCAAACAGCGCCCATACCCTAACAACCTAGATGTGGTTGTTGATTATGTTTTTACCAATAGCAGCCCAACCGTTCGAGGTTCAGGTGCGATAAGCGACCCCCGAAGTGTGTCGGTAAAAGTACAACATTCATTTGTGGCTTTACCAGAAAACAATTACCAACCTCGCTTTGATGATGCACGTATTGGTTATTTCACCAATCAGTTTGATAAAATGACGTCAACCGACTGGGCGCCATACCAAGATGTCATTAAGCGCTGGGATTTACAAAAGAAAGATCCAAACGCTGCACTTTCAGAACCAGTAAAACCGATTACCTGGTGGATAGAAAACACCACACCGGTTGAATGGCGTGACACCGTGCGTGATGCCGTACTTGCTTGGAACACCTCATTTGAAAAAGCAGGCTTTAAAAATGCACTTGAAGTGAAAATACAACCTGACGATGCCGATTGGGATGCCGGCGATATTAACTATAACGTACTACGCTGGACTTCATCACCCAAACCACCGTTTGGTGGGTATGGGCCAGCATTAGCGAACCCGTTAACCGGTGAAATTTTAGGCTCAGACATTATGCTTGAGTTTGTATTTATGAAAAACCGCTGGATATACGACACACTGTATACTCAAGGCACGATGAGCCATACACAGCCAACCAACTATTCAGAACTCAATTGCTCTTTAGGTCATGAATTACAGCAAAGCCTAATAATGGCCAAGGGCTTAGCAAATGGCGCTGATATTGAAGATACCCAAATGTTACGCCAAGGCTTAACTCAGCTGGTTTTACATGAAGTAGGGCATACTCTAGGTCTTAATCACAACATGAAGTCTTCTATTTTGTGGGATGAGAAAGAAGTTCACGACAAAAGTAAAACCCAAGGCATAGTTACCGGCTCGGTAATGGACTATGCGCCAGCAAATATAGCGCCAACGGGTGTGACTCAAGGCGATATTTTCCAAACTAAACCAGGTCCATACGATGATTGGGCAATAAATTACGGCTACAGCGCAGCGCTTAAAGATGAAGCTGCAGAGCAAGCTCGCCTTGATAAAATACTCGCTCGCTCAAGCGAACATGCGCTTTCCTTTGGTAACGATGCCGACGACATGCGTGCCCCTGGCCGCCATATAGACCCTCGCGTGATGATAGGTGACTTGTCGTCTAACCCTGCAGCTTACGGGGCAGATAGAATGGCACTGATCAATACGCTCTTTGCAGAACTTAAAGACAAAGCTACAGTAAAAGGTGAGTCTTACCAACAGCTTGTTACTTCAGCTAACAGCCTATTTGGCCAGTATCGTGCACAAGCAGGCGTGGTATCTCGTCAAATTGGTGGCGTGTATGTAGAGCGTGCCGTCGTGGGCGATGAAAATGCAGCAAAGCCTTTTACACCGGTACCACTTGAGCGTCAAACCCAAGCAATGGCTATTTTAGCTGAGTATGTGTTTGCTCCAAATGTACTGCAAAGCATGCAGCCATTGTATAACTTTATGCAGCAGCAGCGTCGTGGGTTTAATCATTACGGTAAAAACGAAGACCCTAAACCGCATAAAATGATTTTAGGTATGCAAAAGAGTGTACTAGCGCAACTACTACATCCTGCTGTGTTACTGCGTATTTCAGATACTGCTTTATATGGTAATGAATACAGCCTTACGCAATTTATGGAGGATTTAACTGCAAGTATCTTTGTTGATAGTAAAACCGCTAATTCAATCAGTCATAATTTACAGATTGAATATGTTAATCAGCTAATTGCGATTGCAGGCCTAGAAAAAGCAAGTAAATACGATAACTTAGCGAAAACAGCCGCGCTATATCAGCTAACTCAAATAGCCGATAAAAAGGTTGCATGGGGCGCTGATACCGCAACCAAAGCACATAAAAAATATATCGACCGCTTAATTAGCAAAGCGCTAGAAGCATAAATAACACTGAGTAAACCAAGGCCACGTCATACGTGGCCTTTTTTACACTAACTCAAAGGTAAATAGTGCCTTTAAGGTACCTTACGGCATGACCCGTTAATGTCACTGTTGTATTGCCCACTTCACAGTGTAGCTTCCCACCTCGTTGTGAGGCTTGATAAGCACTGAGAGAATTTTTTCCAAACTGCCCTGCCCAATAAGGGGCAAGCCCAGTATGAATTGAGCCGGTTACAAAGTCTTCATCACCCCCACTGGCAGGCCAAAAATAACGAGAAATAAAGTCGTACTCAACACTCGGTGCTGTTGCAACCACATCTAATGGGGCTAATTTTTTTAGTTGTTCATTGGTTGTTTTCAGATCTACAACCTGCTGCTCATTATCATAAATAGCAAAATAAGCTTGGCGGTTTTTCAGCACTTTAACAGGTTGTATAGACAGGCCAGCTAATAGAGCATCAGGGATGAGCTGAACCTCTTCAGGGGCTTGTTTAGGAAAGGTCATAGCAAAGCTGCCATCGTTATTTTTATTAACAATCAGTTTGCCCACCGCCTCTGCGCTAAAGCACACCTGCGATATACTATGTTGCTCACAAAGCACATAGGCCGCCGCTAAAGTAGCATGGCCGCAAAAATCAATCTCCATTAATGGCGAAAACCAACGTATCGCAAAGCTTCCATCTGCCGACTGACAAGTAAAAGCGGTTTCAGACACATTGTTTTCCGAAGCTATATTCAGCATAAGATCATCACTAAGCCAAGACTCCAATGGGATCACGGCAGCATAATTACCTTTAAACAGTTCACTGCTGAACGCATCGATTTGATGGATAGTTAATTTCATAGTGGGCACTTTTTATTTATTGGTCACTCAAAGTGCCACAAATGAAATTAACGGTCACTATAATTTTATGCCAACACAGGACGTACGCGATAATACTGCATACACGCAAATTGCAGCGCATTAGTTAGCAATATCATAATAAACATTAATATATGCGAAGTACTTTGCACTGGCATGGCTAGCTCTGCAAACAAACCACAGATACCTGCTATAAATTGCAAACTAAAATAGCGCGCACTCAGGTTACTAATATTCCCTGTTCGCAATGTTTTATAGGTTTGTGGCATAACCCGAACCGAACTCATAATTAAGCCCACATAAGTTAAGCCGTTTAGCACAGAGGCAGTATCTAGGTTAGGGTTTAACAGCAACAAAAAAGGTAATAACGAAAAGCTAAGCATGCCAAGTAACTGCAGCTTCTGACGTTTAGCGGCATTATAACGGGCAAAAAAGTATAAAATTAAACCACTCAACAATCCTGTCGCAAAAAACGGCAAGGCAATATAAAAGCGAGCAAAATAAAGATTGTAGCTAATAAAGTACACACTTTGCGCTAAACCAAATGTCATCATTAGCAGTGATACACCCGATACACTGCGGTTTTTAATAATTTTATTAAGTAGCGGTAAAAAACTAAAAACCAAAATAAACACTGACAAAATAGGCAAATAATACGCCAAAGCAAACCTCGCTCGTTACATTGTTGTTAATAAAAAGGAAGAAATAAAACACTTTTTAAACATCTGTTTTTAAAGGCTTTATTTGTGTGCGCGCATTGTAGGGCTGGCTAGGTTTTATACAAGCTTAACGCTTACTTTAGTTTTTAGTGATGGCAACTTGAGTATACAAAAACCGTTACTAAAACTTCACAGCACGCCACTTTAACTAATTGCAATACAAATGATAACTGTTATCATGCGCATATCAGTAAGTTAACGTACAAGTTTAAGTAATGAGAAAAACACTATTTAAAGTTCATAGTTGGTTGGCGCTAATTGCCATTATTCCGTTAATTGTTATTAGTATTACCGGCAGTGTTTTAGTGTTTAAAAGTGAAATTGATGGCTTACTGATGCCCGATAAACACTTTGTGGTACAGCAGCAAGCCGCACGTTTACCTATGGATTCATTAATTGATAAAGCCGAAGCAGCCTTTCCTAAATATGTAGTAGGAAGCTGGGAGCTTTTTAATAACAGCACCGCTGACCGACTTTATTTGGTTAAGCGTGGAACTGACGATTGGTTTAAGTTGCATTTAGACCAATACACCGGAGAGGTTTTATCAGAACCAGTTAGCACAACTCATTATTTTACCGACTGGTTTTTAGAACTCCATTACACCTTTTTACTTAACGACTTAAAAAGCTTACCTGGGCAAACAGGTACCGTATTAGGCTTCTTTTTTGCTCTATTTTTATTAACTTTAGGTATTACTGGCTTAATTATTTACCGTAAGTTTTGGCAGCGACTATTTAGCGTACGCTGGCGCGCAACGTTACAAATAGTACTCAGTGACATTCATAAGATGACCGGTGTTTTAGGCTCACCTATTCTTATCGTTTTAGCGATTACAGGTGGTTATTTTAATGGTGCAGTGTGGTATCACGAAGTAATAGAACACGCAGAAGAAGAGCACTACACTATTACAAATAAATTATATAGTGACGACATCTCTTTTGAGCGCATTCTTAATGATAGCAAGCTGCAAATACCCACTTTTAATACAACTTTTTTAGTTTTTCCACGAGAGTCCGATGAAAATATCACTCTTTATGGCGAAGTAAATACCAGTAACCCACTTACCAGTGAATATGCCAATACCATAACCTATAATAAGCAAACAGGTGAACACATCGCTAACTGGGATATTCGAGAGGCTGGTGCTGGTTGGCAAGTAATAGACAGTTTTAGAAAACTACACTTTGGTTATTTTGCTGGGCTTATCAGTAAAATACTATGGTGTATTGTTGGCCTTAGCCCTGTATGGCTCGCTGGTACAGGCTTTTATTTATGGCTCACACGCCGTAAGCGTAAAAAGCAATCACACAAAAATCGCTTAACTCAACGACGAAGCGCGAATGCTTGATAAAACAATCACTCCCTTGTAAAGTGAAACCAACGAGGGAGTGAGTTAATGAATATGTTCAAGGTAATAATAAGTTTAACTTTTTTATTTGTTGTGGGGTGCAGCAGCAAAATCAATACGCAAACTCAGCGCGTACAATTAAGTTCATTAATTAATCACACATTATTTGTACAACAAACCACACCTTCTGAAAAGGTTATATTTGAACTTCCCGAGGCAGAAAAAGCACGCTTTTTAGCCTTCGTAACAAAACAACAAACAGCTAATATTCGTAGTGACCGTATTATTTATAACTACCTTGAAAATCAGCTCTCTAATTTTAATTATCATGGCGATACGCTTACATCATCTCAATCTCTCAACCTTGCACAAGGTAACTGTATCAGCCTTGCTGTTCTTACCCAAAGTTATGCACAAACATTAGGGCTTAAAACCAGCTTTCAAGAAATGACTAGCGAGCCAGTTTACGCACAGGAAGATAACTTGGTTTATGTAGCAAACCATTTTAGAACTAAAGTTTATGCCCCAGAAGAGGAACTGCCTGAAAAAGAAGAAAATGTGATCACTTTTTTTCGCCCAGGAACCTTAATAGACTACTTCCCAACCAGAGGTAGTGTGTATTCTGATAGTGCTAATTATAATGATTTAATCTCTAAATTTTATAGTAACTTAGCTGCTGACGCGCTTTTAGATAAGCAGCTTGATCAAGCGTACTCTCTTATTTTACAAGCAAATAAATACACCCCTTATGATCCTGAGCTATTTAATATGGCTGGAATTTTACATCGACGAGCTGGCGATTTAAAAAGTGCACAGCTTATTTACCAAACTGCTTTAGATAATAAGCTGATAAATATAAATTTACTTACTAATTATCAAGTTTTAGCCAAACAAATTGGTGATCAGCAACTTGTTGAACAATTAGCAAGCCGACTTGCTGAAGTAGAAAAAGATCCTTATGAACTTTTAGTTATTGCAAAAAATGATCTAGAAACAGGACGAATTAATACCGCTACAGAGCATATTGAACAAGCCATAACAAAAGCGCCGTATATTGCAGAACTTTATTTAGAGCTTGCTAAAATTCGCTATCAACAAGGAAAAAATCACCAAACACAAAAATTACTTGAGAAAGCGATAGAGCTCGAAAAAGACAAGCAAAAGTTAAATGTATATCAAGCTAAGTTACTGTCCTTAAAAGCGAGTAAGTAACTTAGCTAAATAGGCTTTTACAATGAATAGTAAAAGCTTAACCACGCGCGCATTTCATCTTCAAAGCTGTCACCTTCTACTCGCGACAACCCCATATCAAAGGTTAAGTCATTAACGCCCGCAGGCCCCATCCCGAAGCTAAAGTCACCTTGGTATTTTAAGCCGTAACTTTGTGCATAAACGTTGCTATCTAATTGATGTTGCTTGTAATAAAGCCAAGGCATTCCCTCTTTAAAGCTAATGCCACCACCATACCCTTGGTAGCGCTCAGTGGTTGCACTATAAAAAGGCAGTTCAGCAGCAAGCACAAATTCACTACTTTGCTGCTGATTAATTAAATTAGAACTAAAGCCGCCTAATGTCAGGCTACTGTCATCTCTTTGCTTTTGCTCAAAGTTAACAAAAAGTGGTATATCAAACGCTTTACCAAATATTTTTGCTGCCAAGTCATAACCTTGCCAATGACTACTGTGATTCTGCCCATCATAAATGCTGGCATAAATACTCTGCCCAATAGCAAATGCTTGGCGGTCATGTTGCCAGCTTTGAGCAATACTCAACCGTGTCCAATTTTTATGGCTATTTTTATAATCTGTATAGTTATAGGCCAATTCTGGGGTTAAATGTAACTGGCCAAACTTCAATGGGTGGCTTACTGCAGCATAACCACCTCGGGCTTCAATATCAGCGTTTAAGCTAGGTTGATATTGATGTGATGTATCCAAATTATAATCAAATAGCGCAAGCTTAAACTTTGTATTTAACGCATTGTATTTTGCTTGTATAAAGCCGCCATGTAATGCACCGTCATGCAAATCAATGTTATAACCCGCTTGTAAATCAAGTTGTTTTAATAGGTCGCTACTTTTTATACCTACACTTAGCAAACTGGTTGACGCTGAATAATACTGAGATCCCAAAGCAAACGTCGCTTGCTGATCAAGTACTGCGTAATCGCTTTGTTCTGCTATCTCATCGGTATATATTTTTGCCGGTGGCAGAGTATGCTTATTTACCATCAACAATGGAGCTTCACTGTTTACAGCGAAATCAGTCACGGCTGTGCGGTTTTTTGTTGTAAGCGTTTTTACATCAGGGCCATCGGCATTAATAGAGAAATAAAGTAGTGAGCCATCTTCAGCCTCAATCGGGTATGCGAGCGCTTCTTGCCCGTTAGTTAAGCGGGTGAGGGTGTTATTTTTTATATGATAATTATAAATATCAGTTTTATTATTTAGGCCAGCAACAAAATAGATAGATTCCCCATCTTGACTGAAACTCGGCTGACTTAAATACTGATACCCGTTAGGCATTGGGATTGACCGCCTGGCATCACCGTTTAAGCCTTGTATATACAACTGCCAATTTTCGTTTAATGATGCTGATAAGTAAGCTAATTTTGTTTCATCGGGGTTCAGTGTCGGGTAATCATAACTTGTTTTTAAGCTCTTAGTAAAAAATGGCGTGATTGTTTGTGTATTAAGATCGACTTTTACTAATTCAGAATACCCAGCTCTTATTTGCTCACCGTAAAGTGTTTCACCATCACGGGTAACACTAAAACGGCGAATACCGGCCAGCTCTGTAAGTTGCTCTATGTTGCCAGTGTCGGTGTTGTAGCTAAAAATGTCAGACACTTTGTTATAAGTTCCCGATCCTTCACTACTGTAGGCATTAAAATAAAGTGTGTTGTTATTTACCCATTGCGGGTTAGCAATACCTGCGCGATTAATTTGATTTAGTACTTGTTTTTGTTCGCGCTTAAACACGATTGGCGGGGTATCAGGAACATCTTGCTTATCGTTCTCTAGGAGCTCCTTTTGCACCTTAGTAAACTTATCTCGTGCTTTGGTGTTGTCTTCTGTACTGTAAATTATTAGTTTTGTTTTACTCTTTTCATCACGTTCAACTATCGCAATTTTGCTACCATCATTTGAAAGAGCTGGATTGCTAGCGTATAAATCAAGTTCTAACCAAAGCTTGCTATTAAGTGATGATTCGGTTTGCTCTTGTTGCATCGCTTTATAGGTATACTCTGCAATAAATCGACGATATAACCTTGCAGCGCTTTGCCCAAATACACCAGAAAATGCGTCGTCAAAATCTCGTGATTTCACTGCTCGCATACGAACCCATACATTATCGAGTAGCTGCTCTGAGTAATTTTGCTCTAACCAATATAAAAAACGACTTCCCATTAAATATGCCATAGAGCCCGCCATAAAGCCCTCATCGCTATTTAGTTGCCCATAGGTGGGAAGCGCTCCCTGCTGAGCAAACTCTCTAAGTATTGCCTCAGCATAGTTATCAAATAAGCGCCCTCGACCTGTCATTTTTGATTCAATTAAAGTGGCGTACCCTTCGGCTACCCAGCGCGGTGTATCACCATAGGTTAAATCGTATATATCCCATACACCGCGAATCTTTTGCTGCCAGTCGTTACGGGTTGGCTGCGCTAAATGGACTAAATGAATGTATTCGTGCAGCACCAACAATTGCTGCCAACCCGATGAATTTGATATCACGGTATCCGACTGCGGTGGCGTAGTAAAAAGCGCCATAACAGGATTATTAGAGGTTGGTAAGGCAAAGCCATTCGCTGCATTTAGAGGGTCAAACACCACCACATCGACGATTTTATCAAGCGCCCGATTTTGTTGCTCAAGCACTTTAGTGCGAACAATTTCCAGCTCCACAGCAGTCGATTTAGCAAAATCAGTATGCTCACTACTAAAGTGAACATTAAAATGCTCGGTATGAATGGTTTGCCAATTAGCAGCAAAGCTAGGTGCAGCCAATAATAAGGCTGATGCAATGAGTGACTTTTTCACAATAATCCCTTAAATAGTACATTTGATAATGTTTAGAGTATTATCAAATGGAAAAAACGGGCAGTAAAAAAGTGTAATAAAGCATGTGCAAATGTGTATTTACACCCGCTTTATTATTTAATCTGAGTTTTGAACAAAGGAAGTTACATCCAACTGCGAGGGTCTGACTCAGCCTGCATAAGTGTAAAATCTATAATGAAGTCAGCATCTTGCTGTTTTAAATATGGGACGTACGCACCGCCTGCAGCAAGTTGTATATACAGGCTTTTTAAGCCAGAACGACGCATAAAAAAGGTGCTCACACTGCGAGCGCTTTGTGCTTTGTACAGCTCAAATACCCGGTAATGCACACCAATCATACCTTTGCGTACCACCAAATAAAAACGCCCATCTTGTTGATGAAGGTAATACCCATAACGTTTATAAGATAAAAACACTAACGCGGCTAATACCAAGAATAATGCTAATGCAATTAATATATTAAGTTGCATAAAGCTAATAAAAAAACCAGAAGCAACGCTCGGTAGCAAAGCATAAAACACCGTGTTTTTATATAACAACGCCCTTTCTACCGCATTGAATGCCAGCTTTTTACTGTCAAACCACGGATAAATCCACTGACACACATTATCAACTTGCTCCTGCGTGAGCACAGGCAGCACTAAGGTTTGTTTATTCTTTTTCGCCATGCTTGCAGCACCGCCGCTACTGGCTTGCAAACACTCCACAGTAAAGCGTTTTAATAGCCTAGCAACTAGGTTTTGCTTAATAACGATTGACTGTACTTTGTCTAAACTAATTGATAGTTGATGACGCTCTAACAGCCCTGCAATACGTTTGAATTTATTATTTTTAAAGTAAAGCTGATAGTTATAAAAACGAATGAGCGACATAGTTACCGATAAAAGTACCGCTATAAATATCAAAATAATGATCAGAGTAATTATTGCAAACACAGCTGCATTAGCCATCAAACCGAGCTCTTGTTGATAATAACTCTCTATTTTTGTTATAAATTGCTGCTCTAAAAAGTCGATGGCCACATTCATAAAAGGGGCAATTGCCGCAAGTGCCAAAATAGCCATATTCGACATTAAACCAAACTTAGCTATTTCTTTATTTGAGATGAGTAAGCTATTTTCGCTCAGCTCTTCAATATGAGATTGCGCTGAATCAGCCACCTCAGCTGATGGTTGCTGCTGCGCTTTATAGTCAAACACTCGTTTACGCATTTGTTGCGCGTAATCTTTAGTTACCCCTGGCAAAACAGCCTCTTGAGCCACACTGCCTGCCGCATCAAAAATACAATTAACTAACCCTATGGGGGTGAAGTAAAATGGCTCCGCTATATTTACGTTTTGCACTCGAGAAAATTTTAAGGTAAGTCGCTCTTTTTTAAATACGCCTTTATTAAGTAAAATTTCATGCTCGTCAGTAATACAAAAACGAAAACTACGGTAATACAAAAAACAATAGGCAAGCAATGAGGTCAAAGCAACCGCGAGCCCAACCTGCCCCCAAAAGAGTTTATTTTCTACTTGGGTAACAAATACCACCAACACGGGCAGTAAATTAAATAAGCCGTCTTTTATGAAGCGCACACTAAAATGCATCACAAAATAAGCCAGCGCCCAGGGCGACACTTTTTGCCAATTAAGTGAAGGTGACGTTATTTGCGCAGCATCAACACTCAATGGCAGCTACCTCGCTTGCGGTTTCATCGTGGCGATAGCTTTGTACAAACTGACGAATATTTTTGCATTTTTCGTGGGTCAGGCCGCTAATTTGTAAATCGGCACTCATACCGCCGGCGCTATAAAGTCTTAAACTGGCTAAACCAAGCTTTCGCTCTATGGGCCCACGGTGTATTTCAATATGCTGCACACGCGCTAACGGTAAAATTGTCACCTGCTGCCAAATAATGCCTTTTTTAAAAGCAATATCGTGGGTACGCAACGCGCTGCCCTGTAATTTTATGCTGAACACGCTATATAACATACACAGTAAAATTAATAGCGGAACAGCAACCAATAAGTAACCTTGCGCCATAGCAGCAAAGTCTGTATTAAAATAGCAAACAGCCGCTAGTACTAAGCAAAAAGGAATGAAAAATAACAACCAATTCAATTGTGCATGCAACAATGCTTTGTCCGCAAGCGGCTCAAACACTATGCTTTTATGTTGCGGTAGGTCGGTTATTTGTTGATTAGTAAACACACTTTGCTCCATTACGCTTATGGTAGGCTTAGCCAAGCCACTTAATTGTTGTTACTAGGGTATGACTTTGTTTTGGCTCAAGCGTAACCGCATCTTCAAGTACATTCGCAGCCTCTAGGCATAACATGCTTTTATAATCATCATCGGCAAAATTTGATAGTCGCTTTGATTTTTCAATCCATGGATTCCATAACACGCACGAGCGTGAGTTTTCTCTGCTAACGCTGATCATCCCTTGAGGAGTTTCAATGGTTTGCACAGCCGCGGCTTGGGTATAAACCATATCGGTTTCACGGGTAAAACCAACCACATCACTTTGCTGATAAGGCCCTTGGCCAAATTCTATGTATTGCGCTCCTTGCAGCCCTGTTACGCGAGTATTATTAATATCATCAGTTGGAAAGTAAGTATGCAGCGCCTGTGTATAACTAAATGGGGTGTTACCTAAATTACAGGTGGTTAAACGCACCTCTAACTTCTCAGATAAAATAAACTCAACCCTTAAAGAAGATTGATGAGGCCAAAAGGTAGAATCTATCTGCTTCATTGGTAATTTAAGACTAACAGTAATCTCGTTCTCGGTTTCATGCACTTCATCGGCTTGCCATACGTGCGTGCGCGCAAAACCATGTGCTGGAAAGTCTTTATTTTCATGTTGACCAAACCAAGGCCAGCAAATAGGAATACCGCCACGAATGCCCTTCCCTTCGCTAAAGGTTTCATCCCCAGACACCCACAATAGTGGCAATTTACCTTTGGGTGTAAACTCAGTTATTTGCCCACCTTGTAAAAATATCTTCGCCTTACATTGGCGACTATTAATACTAATAAATTCCAAACCGCTATGTGTACGCTCAATACATACTGAGGGTGATAATTGCATTTTATTTCCTTTAACACTGAGACTAATTTTTTAGTACTTAACCTGAGTTCAGGTTACTGTACACAAACAATAATGCATGCTTAAAGCATAAGCTACATAGAATAGTTATTTAAATTGAGTTAGTTACTATATTGTTATGCCACATCAACGGCTCAATTACGACTAAAGTTTTAAACCTGTGGCTTGCGTATCGCTTTTAACTTACGTAAGGTGCGCAGCCTTAGCAAACAGAGTGTTATTAACTTTTAATAAAATAAAGATAATAAATACCATTTTAATTACTGCTCAAATTAATAAAAACCATTAAAAACTAATAATAGCGGCGTTAAATGATATATATCATTTGAATTCAATTTATTTGATGTGTAACATTTCGTGATTACGGCAACTGATTCGCCTTTCATGAGACAAACAAATGCAAAAATATGACGAGTTACTAGTTTCTTTACGCAAGGTGATCCGTGCGATTGACTTACATTCAAAACAACTTAATAAAACAGCGGGTTTAACTGGACCACAACTGCTTATTATGCAAGAAGTGTCTCAAACTGATGGTATTACCGCCAGTCGTATTGCGCAAAACGTCAATTTAAGTCCGGCAACGGTCACAAATATTCTTGACCGAATAGAAAGCAAGAATTTGGTAACACGCGTTCGTAGTCAAATGGACAAACGCCGGGTCAGCTTATACCTTACTGAACAAGGTAAAGAATTACTCGAAAAAGCGCCTCAGCCCTTGCAAGAACACTTTATCGAAAAATTTTCAGCGCTTGCTGAATGGGAACAGAGCCTACTGCTTTCATCAATGCAACGTATTGCCGCAATGATGGATGCAGATAAGCTAGATGCCTCTCCTCTTTTAGAAGTAGGCGCACTGTTTCAAACTTCTAAAGAATAAAACGCAGTATAAAAACAATAAACTAAATTAGTCTGCCATTTTCTCCTTTTTCCACACTAAGAGGCGCATCGTTGCGCCTTTAATTTTTTAATCACAATCAAAACGGCTATTATGACTAAACTCTCAAAACTAACACTCGCATTAATTTTAAGTGGTGTTGCTAGCAATTCTTATGCATCAAACCTTCAACCTCTCCAAAGCCAATTAACGCAGTTAAAGCAACAAGTAGATAAACTTGAAAGCAAACTCGCTGAAAAAAAGTCTCAACAAGTAGAACAAGTTAGTAAACAGTTGCAAGCTACTTCTACAGATACTGCACAGCAAGAAAAGCAATCATCTGGAATAAAGGTAGGAGGTGCTATTCGCGCTAACTACGGTATAAACTCTTACGATGAAGACAATGAAGATCGCGGTGGTGACTTTGATTTTGATATTTTCCGGTTAAATGTCTCTGGCGAAATTAATGATATTTCAGTCAATGGTGAAATACGCTTTTACGATTATATGACTGTCGTAAAGTACGCTTACTTAGGGTACGAATTTATTGATGGCTGGGAAGCTCAGGCAGGCATAACAGCCGTGCCGTTTGGTAACGGTCCTTATAATTCCCACAGCTACTTTTTTAGCACTAACTACTATGTTGGCCTAGAAGATGATTTTGATTTAGGTGTGGTTGCTAAGCGCAAACTTAAAGACAACTGGACACTTGATTTAGGCTTTTTCAAAAATGATGAACTGGGTGGAGTTGATGGCTCAGCATCAGACAAAAATCATCGTTACTCTTATGATATTGTTGGTAGTCGTCCTGCAGATGAAGGCATCTATGCTGAACCAGCAAAGCAGCTTGGTGAATACAACACCTTTGCTGGTCGCGCTACTTATCAGCTTGAGCATAGTAAAAATATCACCACTGACATCGGGGTATCGTTACTCAGTGGCGGACTTCACGACGGTGAAGACCGCGCTGGTAATTACAGTGCTTGGGCTGTTCACTTAAACAGCAACATTAATAACTGGAATATTCAATTGCAACACGGTGAATATGACTACGACTTAGACGATGGTAATAACCGCTTTGCGGTGGGTGCTTTTGACTATTATGACAGTGTATCGAGCCAAGCCACAATGACCAACTTTAATATTGCCTATGACTACGCACTAGAATGGGGCCCAGTTACCAACCTGCAGTTTTATAACGACTATGGGATCATCTACAACAAGTCAGATAATAGCGCCAATACTTGGATGAATGTAACCGGTATGAGCATTACTGCTGGCGGATTCTTTAGTTATGTTGATTTCGTACAAGCCCGCAATCAACCCTTTATTGGCGGTACCATTATTGGTGATGGCGATACCGAGCGCCGTTTTAATATTAATTTAGGCTATTACTTTTAATAGGTAGTGCAATCAGGAAATTCTTTTCCTTTGCTAACCCTAAATGGCTTAGTTAATAACATGCAACTAAGCCATTTTCTCTTCATTTTACCTTTTAATTAGCTTACCCTTTTACCATTTAATTAATTAAAAAAGAGCTAAAGTGAGCATAAAAAACGTTTTTATTTATTATAAAAATTTCGGCTTTAAATTGCTGGGGCTACTGTGTGTATTACTCGGCATTATTGGTGTTGCCCTACCTGTTATGCCAACCACGCCGTTTTTAATTTTAGCCTTAGCCTGTTTTGCTCGCTCATCCGCGGCGCTTGAGTCTTGGCTATTAAACCACCCTCGCTTTGGCACAACATTACAACATTGGCGCGCCCATCAAGTGGTTCCTGTAAAGGCAAAGTATGCTGCAGGTATAGGTATGCTAATAGGCTTTATATTTTTATTATACAACAGCCCTCCAGCTTGGATTATTGCCCTAGTGGCGGTTGTTGAAGTGCTGGTTATGGCTTACTTAATTTCTAAGCCCTCAGCTCCTCCTAAAAAATAAAGTGTAAAGTTTGGTAAATAAATTTGTAACAGCTAATGCAAATCATTATCATCCGTATAAATTAAATAACCCAGCTCCTTTTATGCCCTTTGTTAATAAACGCACTTTATATAGTATAAGTCGTACCCTACATATCTATATTTCCACCGCTTTGTTTTTTTTACTTATTCTATTTTGTGTAAGCGGTATAGTGCTAAACCATGTTGACTGGTTAAAAAACGATAAAAACAATGGCCAAATTACGGTCCAAATCCCCCAAGATCTGCTTACTCAAGCAAATACACAATTAAATAGCCTGCCTGCTATTTATCCCAAAATAGAAGCTTATTTAGCCAAACACTATGGGCTTAATAAAGTGAAAAGCATTGAATGGGAAAAGCAAGATTCACTGGTTATGCTCGACTACCCATTACCAGCAGGCTATGCCTATGCAGAGTTTGATTTTATCAGTGGCGAAATGTTGCTCGATTATCAAACCGGTGGTTTTTTAAGTGTTATCAGCGATTTACACAAAGGTCGTCACTCAGGAGAAGTATGGAGCTGGGTTATTGATATATCAGCGGTGCTGATGATTCTATTTGCCATCACCGGCATGATTATTTTATTTCAAAACAGAAAAAAACGCTTAGCAGGAATATGGATAACCGTATTAGGAATCGCAACACCATTGGTTATTTATTTATGCTGGGTTCCACAAATTAAAGGAGTGTTTTAATGTTCAAGTTTAAATCTTTAATTAGCACCGTATTGCTGTTAATTGCCGTGTGTTTTCACACTTCGGTGGCAGCGCAATCACCCCAATTAGAAATCGAATTAACTTTACCTGAGTTAGATGTGCAGCCCTATCATCGACCTTATGTTGCTGTTTGGCTCGAAACACCAGAGCGTAAACATGTCACAACTTTAGCGCTTTGGGTACAAAAAGCGGAATGGTTTAAAGACCTACGCCAATGGTGGCGTAAAGCAGGTAAAAGTGATGCAAACTTCGATGGGGTTAGTAGCGCAACCAAACGCGCAGGCACTTATACCATTAATTGGGACGGAAACGATCTTAATGGCAAATCAGTTATCGCAGGAAAATACCTGTTAAATGTTGAAGTTGTTCGTGAAGAAGGCGGGCGTGATTACAGCCGTATTGAGCTTGATTTAACCCAATCAGGAAAAATAACCATTGATGGCAAAAACGAATTTTCAACCAGCTTTGTCACTGTATCCGCTAGGTAGTCCCTACTTATCATTCAAATTTAAAGGAAAAATAATGAACGTTAATTTATTAAAAACAGCACTCATTGGCGTAATGAGTTTATCAGCGCTGGTATCAACAGCTGCAAGTGCACATGGCCGCTGGTTACTACCTTCGCATACTTCGCTATCAGGGGATAAAGCCCATTATGTAATGATTGATGCGAGTATTTCTAACGAAATTTTTGCACCTGATAAAGCATTTCGTCCAAGCACAAAAGGCGCAGAGTACGACGATACTCTGCTTATGGCACTTGCCCCAAATGGCGAGCAAGTTACCGATACCATTCGTGCCTACTACCTACAACGCAAAAGCTCTGCTGCAGTAAAACTTCAGCAACAAGGCACCTATCATATTGCGATGACGCAAAAACCTATGTACATGACCTTCTATAAAAATGCAGCAGGTGAGCGAAGCCGTGTATTCGCCAAAAAAGCAGATGCCAATCTACCTAAAGACGCCAGCGACATCACTACAATTAAAACCATCTCTACTGTTGATACCTTTGTTAGTCATAATGGTACCTCTAAACCAGCACAATTAGGTCAAGGCTTAGAGCTTAGCGGCCCAACGCATCCAAACGATTTATTTGTTGGCGAGCAAGCGCGCTTTCAGCTAATAAGCGATGGAAAGCCGGTTGGCGAAGGCATTGAAGTAAGCATTTTAAAAGGCGATACACGCTACCGTAACGAACGTGGCGAAATAAAAGTAACGACCGACAAAAACGGCATGTTTAGCACAACGTGGAAAGAGCCAGGCCTATACCTAATCGAAACCTCTCAAAAAGTGACAGTAAACGAAAAAGGTGTAGACGCCAGCCGCTATGTATTATTTACCACCCTTGAAGTAGCACCTGAATAACTTTTTAATTCCCTACAGGCCACATTAATCGCTTGGCCTGTAGCTTCTTTATAATTTAAACCCTTTAGCAAAGCTTTAAACCAAGTTAGTCATTTTCGCTGCCTAAATAAGCATAATCCTATATTTTAGCCTCCTTGTCTGTTCCTGTTTCAATCTATTATTCCGATCACTTATTTTTATGAAAATAGTTGAATAACTTAGTCAATTTAGATCTTTGCGATGCACTAGCCGCTTATATATGATGCGCCCTTTTCAAAATCTTCAAGGCACGCTTAATGACTTTTCAGCATTTATCAGCTAATAAAAAATTAGCACTTAGCTTGGCTATTTCCACCGCACTTAGCGCCTCTTTTTCAGCTGCTAATGCGGCTGAGCAAACTAATCAAGTCGAAGAAAATATCGAAGTAATTTCAGTAACAGGCACGCGTCGCAGTTTGCGTAGTATTGCGCAAAGTACTGTGCCTGTAGATATTATTAGCAGTGACGATATGGCAAGTACGGGGCAACTTGAAATTAGCCAAGTGCTCGCTAACCAAGTCCCGAGCTTTAACTACCCAAGTGCCACACTCTCTGATGGCACCGATCATGCTCGCCCAGCGGTTTTAAGAGGCCTTGCACCCGATCACACCTTAGTCCTTATTAACGGTAAGCGTCGCCACTCTGGTGCGTTATTAAACTTAGGGGGTACGGTTGGTCGCGGCTCTACCGCGGTTGATTTAAACATGATCCCAACCTCTGCAATTAAGCGTGTTGAAGTACTGCGCGATGGGGCTGCAGCACAATATGGCTCTGACGCCATTGCGGGAGTAATCAATATTGTTTTAAAAGATGCCACCGAAGGCGGCAGTGTTAGTGTAACTTATGGCCAATACGACAGCCAAATGGCCGGTGTACCGCAACTAAATAGCACTTATGCGGATGATAACGGCAACCTTGCATTTAATTTAGGCGACGATCGTCACGTTAACGACGGTAATACCCGCACAATTAGCACAAACTCAGGTTTTTCATTAACAGACAATGGTTTTGTAAATGTATCAATTGAATACCGTGATAACGACTCAACTCAACGCTCCGGTTTTGATCCACGCGAACAATACAACCGTCTAGATGATGGCAGCCTAGACCCACGCGAATTTACAATTGATCGCTACAATCACCGTTTTGGTAAAGCAGCGTTGGAAGACTACGCTTTGTTTTACAATATGGGATACGATTTAGAGAATGGCTTTAATGTTTATTCGTTTGGTAGCTATTCAGAGCGTGAAGGTAACTCGGGCGGATTTTACCGTCGTGCAAAAGACAGCCGCAATGTTTTAGAGCTATACCCTAATGGCTTTTTGCCACAAATTGCTACCGACGTAAAAGATTACTCGCTGGCACTTGGTTTACAAGGCGATAGTGGCGACTGGACTTGGGATGTAAGTACCAACTACGGCCGAAATGACTTTGGTTTAGGGGTTGTAAATAGCCTCAATACTTCGTTAGGTACTAACAGCCAAACTGAGTTTGATAACGGCGCCATGGTTTACGATCAATTTTTAGTTAATTTTGATGCTAATACCAGCGTTGATTTTGGTCTACCCGATGATGTGTTTTTCACTATTGGTGCTGAGTATCGCCGTGAAAGCTATAAAATAGAGCAAGGCGAAGAAGCCTCTTATATTACTGCGCTTGATAACAACGGCAACCCAATTGCTGCTGGCGGTGCGCAAGTGCTTCCTGGGTTTGGGCCGCAAAGCGCAACCAATGAAAGTCGTCATAATGTTGCTGTATTTGCTGAATTTGATACTTACTTTACTGATAAATGGAATGTTGTTTTAGCCAGTCGCTATGAAGATTACAGCGATTTTGGTAACACATTTACTTCAAAATTAGCCACGCGTTACAGTATTAACGACAACCTATCGTTACGTGGTGCGGCAAGTACTGGCTTTCGTGCGCCGTCACTTGCACAAAGCTCGTACCGTCAAATATCGACTATTCTCGAAAATAACCAGCCTTTTGAAGTTGGTCTATTCCCAAGCTCTGCTCCTGCAGCTCAAGCGTTAGGTGCAAAACAGCTCGATGCAGAAGACTCGGTTAATGTTACCGCTGGATTTGTTTACACTCAAGGTGGCTTTAGCTTAACAGTTGATGCGTACCGCATTGATATTGATGACCGGATTGTACTCTCTGAAAACTTAAGCGGTAACGCTGTGCAGCAAATTCTAGCGAATGCTGGCGAACTAAATACCGAAAGTGTTCGTTACTTTACCAACGCTATCAATTCGCGCACGCAAGGTGTTGATATTGTGGCAACGTACACACTTGATTTAAATACATTGGGTGATGTGCGCTTAAATGCGGCGGCAAACATTAACGATACCGAAGTGACTCATGTAGATGCAAACCCGAGCGAGCTAAATTCTTTAGGCGATGACTACGTGGTATTTGCCCGTCGTGAAGTAGGCCGTTTTGAGCAAGGCACACCCGATAACAAACTAAACCTATCGGCTGTTTGGAGCTTTAACCAATGGCAAACAACCTTGCGTGCAACTCGCTATGGGGAAGTGGCAGATATTTCAACCACCAGCGAGGGTGATGAATATTTAGATGCTAAATGGATTGCCGATTTAGAAGTCGCTTATCGTCCTAACGAAGCGTGGAAATTTGCAGTGGGTGCAAATAACTTGTTCGATCAGTACCCTCAAGCAACGGTAGATAATATTGGCTACTCTAACTTTGGCCAAATATTTCCGTACACGCCTTACACACCCTACAGTTTAGATGGGCGCTTTTTATACGGTAACATTACTTACAATTTTTAAGTAAAACGCCCATTAACAATAGAGTAATTACAAAAGGATGCAGTGTGCATCCTTTTTATTAATATTTAGTATTTTTAACCATATTTTGGCATTTTAACTTTTTAACTACTGCTGCCATTTCATATAAAACAACAACTTACATTTCGGCCTCAATTTTGCTCTATACTTTGTATATTAACTAAAATAATCAATATCAAAGGACTAAACATGAGCGCATCAACTCTATTCAACTTCACTAAGCCCGTTTCACTAATTAGCGGCATTTTATTACTCAGCGGTTGTGTATTTCACATATCGCCCAGTGTCGCATCAGTTAAACAAACCCAGCAGCTTTCACTACCAAGCAATAACCTTGAGTACCTAGCGATATTAAGTGGTGCCGGTTCGCTCGATATTCAGGGCTCTAATACTGCAACCAATATTAGCGTTGATGCCATCATTTACACCGCCGACATTGACGATGAATACGAACTCACCCTTGAGAAAAGCGGTACACAAGCAAAACTTGTTGCACAAAATAAAAGTAATAATGGGATTAGCTTTTACAGCGGGCAATCACCAAGTATCAATTTAGTTGTTACCGTACCTAACACCCTAAATTTAGATATTAACGACGGCTCAGGCGATATTGTTATTAACGAGATGCAAAGCAATATTGATGTAAAAGATGGTTCTGGCAGCTTATCTATCAATAGTGCTAAAAACCTAAATATTGATGATGGCTCGGGCAGTATTTACGTAAAAAATGTGGTCGGCGACTTAGTATTAAATGACGGCTCAGGCAGCATTGATATTGATAATGTCAGTGGTAATGTCGCTATTGAAGATGGCTCGGGCGAAATGCAAGTGACTAACGTAACAGGCGTATTAAATGTTGAAGATGGCTCGGGCGGCATAACTATTAAACATATTAAAGGCGCAGTCACCGTAGACGATAACTCAGGAGATATGTTGATTGAACATATTGGCTCAAGCGTGACGATTGAAGATGGCTCTGGCGATATTCGCGTTAATTACGCTAAAGGGCTAACAATTACAGAAGCAGGCTCTGGCGATGTTAGTATCGATAATATCTCTGGTTCAGTAAAGCTAGACTAATAATCTAATCTTACTTTTAAATCATATAAAACGGTCAATTAATTGACCGTTTTTGGTTTTGTATAATCAATGGTGTGGTCACAACTGCCATCGTTTTCACAATCATTTATTCCATCGCCATCGCTATCCCAGCTTGGGTGCATAGTTTTTACAGGCACGGCTACACCTGCATGTTTAATGATGGTTAACTTATAATCACTTGTTTCACCACGTCTCGCTGCATTACGCATTAAATAAACTCGCACAATATAATCTCCATCTGTGCTGAGTTGATATTTAGCTTCATGCCCTTCTATTGAGCCAATAAATACGGCTTCATTACTGTCTAAGGGCAAAATATTAAAGTAGTTACTTAAATTTGAAGGAGTCAGAGTCACATTCAGGATATCACCTGCTTTTGCACTAACTAAATAGTCATTAAATTCATCACCAGTAATTTGCTGTTCAAGCTCAGCTCGCTGTGGTTCAAACTCAACCTTGTACTGTTGAGCTTGCACCGTTTGTGTAAATACCGCAGCAAACACAGTGGTCAGCATAATTTTTAAAAGCAGCTTAATACTCATTTTAGTTCCTATAAAAAACATATTATTAAATTTAATGGTACACAATAAAGTAATACCAATTCGCTTAATTAAGTGAGCTATTTTGAGGGAAGGCAATCGTGTCGATAGCAAGGTAAAACTTTGTTATTTAGTTGTTCTAAAAGAGAAGTTTTTAACGCAACTAACATCTGGTTTACCCGTTCAAAATGATTAAATAGTATTGCGGATTAGTATGCGTTAATAATGTTTCTTTCACAATTAACTCAAACTTAATTTATAGTAGTATCAAAATATAAATAACTCCTAACCTCAAGAGAGCACCCCATGCTAGAAATTGCTTTAATTTATTTAGCCGCCGCCATTGTGGCTGTTCCTATTGCCAAACGACTTGGCTTAGGATCAGTACTGGGTTATTTAATTGCTGGCATACTAATTGGTCCCTATGCATTGGGAGTCGTAGGGGATCAAACCGATGTAATGCATTTTGCCGAATTTGGCGTAGTGATGATGCTATTTTTGGTCGGACTTGAACTACAACCCTCACGACTATGGAAGCTTCGGCACTCTATTTTAGGGCTTGGTGGCTTACAGGTGGTGCTAACTGCGGCGGTTATTTTTGCCTTTTGTTATTGGTTTTTTACCATGCATTGGCAAACCGCATTGGCCATTGGTTTAATGCTGGCACTTTCTTCTACCGCGATTGTATTGCAAAGCCTCGAAGAAAAAGGCTGGTTAAAGCAAGAAGCTGGGCAAAATGCATTTTCGGTTTTATTATTTCAAGATATTGCCATTATTCCTATTTTAGCGCTACTCCCCTTACTGGCCTTTGCTGCACCAAGTAGTTCAAAACAAATTAGCGATTCAATCATTGCTGACTGGCCTGTTTGGCAACAAGTAGGCGTTTCTGTAGCTGTTATTGCCGCTATTATTGCCGGCGGTAAATATGTTTCTGCGCCACTGTTTAGATACATCGCACAAACTCACATGCGTGAAATATTCACTATTTTTGCATTGTTTTTAGTCGTGGCTATTTCGCTTGTAATGCACAGTATTGGCCTATCACCTGCTTTAGGTACTTTTTTAGCCGGTGTAGTATTGGCCGAAAGTGAATTTAGACACGAATTAGAAGCCGACATAGAGCCCTTTAAAGGCCTATTGCTAGGACTATTTTTTATCACTGTAGGGGCTTCAATTAATTTTGAGCTATTATTTAATCAATTTAGTACCGTGGTTGCTTTAGTTGCCTTATTAATTGTCATTAAAGCCTGCATTTTGTTTGCCCTTGCTGTCACATTTAAAATTAGCTCAAAGCAAAAACTATTGTTTACATTGGCACTAGCACAAGGTGGTGAATTTGCTTTTGTACTTTTAAGCGTGACCACCACATTAAGTATTTTAACCCCAGAACAAACCAGTCTAGTGACCTTAGTGGTTGCGGTATCTATGTTGATAGCTCCTTTATTACTGATGCTGTATGAGCAAATACAAAAACGCAGTAGTAGCACTAAGCCTGAGTTTGATAAACCAGAACAAATAAATACCGCTAAACACGTAATTATTGCGGGCTATGGCCGCTTTGGGCAAATTATGGGACGTTTATTACATGCACAAGGCTACGAAATTACCGTACTTGATCACAGCCCAAGCCAAATAGAACTGCTGCGCCGCTTTGGTAACACCGTATTTTACGGTGATGCTGCTCGCCAAGAACTGCTTGAAGCCGCAGGCGCGCATACTGCACAAATGCTGGTTGTTGCGATTGATAACCCAGATAAAACCATTGAAATTATTAAGCTGGCACATAAAAACTACCCACAATTAAAAATAGTGGCGCGCGCAATCGATCGTCGCCATGCGTATCAATTACTGAATCTAAAAGTGGATGCATTTAACCGCGAAACCGTCGACTCAGCCATTAACTTAGCCATAGAATCACTGCAGCTACTTGGCAATAGCAAAGAAGACGCTGAGCGTGCTGGTAAATTATTTAGGGATCATGACCGTGCATCTGTGTTACAACTTTCTGAGCTTTGGGGAGATGATGCCAGCTACGGCGTTGCAGTACGCCAACGTATGGAAGATTTAAAACAGGTATTACAGCAAGATAAGCAAGCACAGCAAAATTTAAATACCTGTGATGCCAACAATTATGAAAATGGCTTAACAGAAGACTCTGCTAAGCCCAAAAAACGACCTAATGATGATGTCCACCTTGAATAGCCTCACCTTGAGGATTATAAAAACCGGTGGCGCCGTGCTCTATAAAGCCTAGGTTAATCATTTTTGCTAAAAATGGGTCGCTTTCGTTATCGCCAATGTCGGCATAGTCGGTGGTTTGAAAGTTATCCCATTTTGCAAACTGAGCCTTAATAGCTGGTGTGTCATTTTGCACAGCGTCTAAGCTAAGTGACGTGCTTGCTTTATTCGCTAGGTTACTAATACTAAATGTTTTTACTAGTTTTGAATGGGTAAAAAATGCCAAGTTATACTGAGAGTTATTTTCTTCTAAGCTGTAATTTTTTATTTCGTTGCAGCCTTCGCCTTCGGTGCTCACTAATGTCATTTTTTCAATAAGATGATTATCTACCAGCTGTACTTTTGCACTCCAGTTTTGCACTCCTTGCACCTCTGAGGGCTGATATTCAATACCGCGCTGCTGCGCATTAAAATAACGAATAGGCCGTATTTGATTGTTGCTCGTATGTTGCCAAAGCTCTGTTATAACTTGGCTTTGGTGCGCCACTTGTTGCTCATTTCGCCAAAGGGTGAGAGTTTGGCTGTTTTCCTTATTATTTTTAAGCGCTTGTGGAGCCTTATTAATAATAGTGTAAGTGGCTTTTAATACCTGTGGATTGATATCGCACTGCTCAGCAAAGCTGCTTGCGCTAAATAATGCGCTCATTATTAAAAATACTTTTTTCATTGGACTATCTCTTTAGTTAATCGCTTTTAGCTTAATTGCCTTTAACATAACCAAAAATAATGGCAGTTTAATGACATAAAAAAACCCGCACAGTGTGCGGGTTGTTTTATATCGCAAGGTTTATTGCGCTACTTTTTCATCCGCGGCTTTTACAAAGTCAGCGGCAAAGTCCATAACATGGAATAAAAAGCTTTGCTCATTAGTACCTGTTACTAAATGCGCCCCAGGGCCCATTGCATACACACCTACATCTTCGCCTGCGTGAGTTTCTGATGATAGTGGCACAAGTGCCTCTTGGTGAAAACCTGGCGTTGTAGTATCAACATTACTTAAATCAACACGCCCTGTAACGGGTGCTGCTAAGTAAGATGCATCAGCATCGGTTTCTGCACCTAGGTCTCTGTAGCCTAAACCATTAGTGTAACCAACTGTAGTATAAGGCATATCGTCGGCAGCAAGGCTGGGCTCTGTTTGCCCTACACCAACCACTTTACCTAAAATTGGGTTACCGCGTTTAGGGTAGCCCGCAATGGTAAATACGTGACTGTGATCGGCTGTTACTACAATTAGCGTCTCTTCTGGGTTGGTGTTTTCCATCGCTACTTTTACTGCTTTAGCCAGCTCTACAGTATCGTTAAGTGCGTTGTATGCATTACCCGCATGATGCGCGTGGTCAATACGTCCCGACTCAACCGTTAAGAAAAAGCCTTGCTCGTTGTTATTAAGCACATCAATCGCTTTTTCGGTCATTTGTGATAATGAAGGCTCGCCTGCAATATCATTGCCACGGTCGGCTTCGTACTGCATGTGAGATTCATTAAATAAACCAAATACACGCTCAGTTGTGGTTGCATCAATAGCAGTAAAACCCGCTTGATCCATCACATAAGCACCATTTGGATATTGCGTTTTCCACTCGGCGGTTAAGTCGCGATTATCTGTACGATCGCCCTCTACAGCACTAACAGCATCAGCTGAGTTAAACGCGGCATCTTTTGGTAAAAAGTGACGACGCCCGCCACCCATAACCACTTCAATTCCGTCTACATCAACACCACTAAAACGTGCTTCTAGGTTCTTTTCAAAGTTAACCAGCTGTGAGGCAATATCTTCACAATTAGCTGACTCAGAAGCAGGCATATCTGAAATATCTTCCCAGTTACGGTCTGCCGATTTAGCGTAGGTTGCCGCAGGTGTTGCATGAGTAATACGCGCAGTAGAAACAATACCCGTAGACTTACCGGCAATCTCAGCCAGCTCTAATGACGTAACAAGCTCATGTCCTTTGCCTGATGCACAACTACCACGTTCAACCGCTTCGTCTATACCAATTACACCCACATCGGTTTTTACACCTGAGGCCATTGCCGTCATTGTACCGGCAGAATCTGGCGTTTGTGCATCCACGTTATAGGTTTTTACAAACCCAGAGTACGGCATGGTTTCAAAGCTTAATTGGTGATCTTCACCCATTTCACCCTGTAATTGCCCCGCTAAAATACGGGCAGCTGTCACAGTAGAAATACCCATTCCATCGCCAACAAACAAGATCACATTTTTAGCTTTACCCGATTCAGTTACCACTTTACTTGCAGCATCTTGCGCGCCGGCGAGCTTAGTTTGTGCATCACTAAACCATACGTTATTGCTAAGAGACGCCAGCTGCTCACTCGTTAATGAGGTGGCTGGGTCGTTACAGACTAAGTTAGTGTGCGTTACTTCGTTGCTCTCTAATTGCCCGTTTGTATTGGTATCAACACCGCTTTGTGTTTCTACGCCGCCATTGATACATTGTGCTGAGCCTACAGCAATTGGGAGATCGACCGCTAAAATATTATTGCTGTTTTTGTCGTCATCACTCGAACACCCCGTTAATGCGACCATTACTGCTAAAGAAAGTACTGTTAATTTATTCATGTGAGCCGCCATTATCGCTGAGTTAGTTCAAGAGCTTGATTAATTAAATGAAATACAACGTTTTGCTCTATAACACCTTGAGCTAGGTGAGCACCCGGTCCGGTTGCATGCAGTGAAATATCTTCACCTGCGTGTGTTTCAGAGCTCAGTGGTACCGTGGTTTCTTGGTGAAAACCTGGCGTTGTTGTATCAACACCATTTAGCTCAACACGTCCTGCAACCGCAGCTGTTTCATAGCTTGCGTCTGCATCCGTTTCATCGATTAAGTTTCTAAAACCTAGGCCATTTGCATAACCTACTGTGGTGTATGGCATGTTATCAGCAGCTAGCGTTGGTGTAGTTTGCCCTACAGCAACCACCTTACCTAAAATTGGGTTACCACGTTTAGGGTAACCTGCAATAGTAAATACATGGCTGTGGTCAGCTGTAACTAAAATAAGGGTTTCTTCTGGATTGGTGTTATCAACGGCAGCTTGTACTGCTTTTGCAAATTCAATGGTGTCATTAAGTGCATTATATGCGTTACCCGCATGGTGAGCATGGTCAATGCGCCCCGACTCAACCGTTAAGAAAAACCCTTTTTCGTTTTTACCCAGTACATCAATGGCTTTGGTGGTCATCTCGGTAAGTGAAGGCTCGCCTGCTATATCGTTGGCACGGTCAGCTTCGTATTGCATGTGCGATTCATTAAATAAACCAAATACTTTAGTGGCGTCATCGGCAATGCTATTAAAACCGGCTTCATCCATCACATAAGTGCCATTTGGATACTGTGTTTGCCACTCAGTAACAAGGTTACGCTCATCGGTACGATCGCCTTCTACGGCGCTCATAGCGTCAGTAGAATTAGCCGCGGCCTCTTTTGGTAAAAAGTGACGACGGCCGCCACCCATCACAAAATCTAAGCCATCAACATCGGTTCCGACAAAGCGTGCTTCTAGGTTTTTTTCAAAATTAACCAGCTGTGAGGCAATATCTTCACAGCCAGCATTAACAGCCGCTTCGGGCATGTCTGAGATATCTTCCCAGTTGCGATCTGCCGATTTAGCATAGGTTGCCGCAGGCGTTGCATGGGTAATGCGAGCAGTAGAGATAATTCCTGTTGCTAGGCCTTTAATTTCAGCAAGTTCAGTGGCTGTAAGTAACTCATTACCAGCCACCGTTGAGCACTCACCGCGCTCAATATCTTCATCAACACCAATAACACCCACATCGGTTTTTACACCTGAGATCATGGCCGTCATGGTGCCTGCAGAGTCTGGCGTTTGTGCATCCACATTATAGGTTTTAACTTGCGCAGAGTAAGGGAACTGCTCAAAGCTTAAATAGCCTTCTTCGCCAAGCTGATTATTGCGTTGACCTTGTAAAATACGCGCTGCCGTTAAGGTAGAAATACCCATGCCATCGCCTACAAATAAAATTACATTTTTAGCTTTGGTGCTTTTAACCGCTTGTGCTTGCGTTGTTTTAGTTGTTAGTTTTGTTTGTGCGGCACTGTACCAGCTGCTGTCTTTTTGACTTTGCGGTAGAACATTGGCATGACTAACGGCACTAAACGCACAGGTGAGTGCGATTGCCGCAGCGACTTTTTTAATTTTCATCCGTAATTCCCATTATGTAGTGGTTATTTTTAAAAACTGTGAGCTCAAAAACATCAACCGCTGCACTATAGGAAATAGATGTTACTAATAAAGGTAATTTTAATGACAAGAAGGTGACAGCCAAATTTTATATCAATAACACCTACTTTGTATTTCCATCGACTGCTTAACCCTTCTCATAATATATGTAACAGCTCTATAAAAGCACATCACAATATATTAGTTTATTGATCTCTTGCTTGAGCCTAAGCTTGCTATTGCCTACAATAGCGCATAATTAATTCAACGCAGATCACTATTATGACTGATACAAACAAACCAGAATTACCTAATCAACTGTCTATTAACCCACGTAGCAAATTTTATGTAGAAGAAGTATTTGAACATGAAATCGGTATTACACTTAACGGTAAAGAGCGTTTTGACGTTGAAGAGTACTGCATCAGCGAAGGTTGGATAAAAGTAGCGGCACCTAAAGCGCTAGACCGTCGCGGCCAGCCATTACTTATGAAAGTAAAAGGCACTGTAGAAGCGTTTTACAAGTAATAGCTTACTTGTAAAAAGAAAAGCGACACCTTACTAGGTAGTCGCTTTTTTTGTGCCTTTTAAAAACAGCTTTAACATGTTGAACTTTTTTCATACTCAACCTGATGAAGTTTCATTATGAATTTTCAAAAAGTATGTTTGAATAGCTTTAATTATTTAGCCATATAGAAGTCCATCATGAGCAAGTTAATAATATTAGATGGCGGCATGGGTCGTGAACTCAAACGCATGGGCGCGCCGTTTTCACAGCCACTGTGGAGTGCGCAAGCTTTAATAGAAGCACCGCAATGTGTAACCCAAGCACACCAAGGTTTTATAGATGCTGGCGCTGAAATAATTACTGTTAACAGCTATGCATGTGTCCCCTTTCACTTGGGTGAAACGCTTTACCAAGTAAAAGGTGCTGCGCTTGCTGAGCAGGCAGCGGTTATTGCAAAAAAGGTGACTCAAAACGCAAAGCAAACGGTACTCGTTGCCGGTTCACTGCCTCCTGCCTTTGGCTCGTATCGTGCTGATTTTTTCCAAAGTGATCGCGCATTTACTATTTTAGATACCCTGTATAAAGCACAAGACGAATATGTAGATATCTGGATTGGTGAAACCATATCAAACATTGAAGAAGCGCGGGTAATGGCAAGCGTACTGAAGAATTCAAACAAGCCATGTTATTACGCATTTACCCTAAGTGATGAAGTAAGCGAACAAGCGACATTGCGCTCTGGTGAATTAGTATCAGACGCTATCCTAGCACTACTCGAATATAAAATAGCGGGCATATTCTTTAACTGCTCTATTCCCGAGGTTATTGAACAAGCGCTGCGCGACACTAATCGCGTGCTAAAACAGCAAAATAAACATGTTGATTTAGGGGCATTTGCGAATGGTTTTACACCAATCGCCAGTGATTATAAAGCCAATGAAGGCTCGCAAGGTTACCGCGATTTATCACCTGCTGAGTATGTAGCATTTGCTAAACAATGGCATAGCCTAGGCGCAACAATTATTGGCGGCTGCTGTGGTATTGGCCCCGAATTTATAGCAGCGCTGGTAAAGTGGAAAAGCGACATTAAAGCGATTTAATATCAATTATTTAACTATAAAAGCATCGAAAATCCATTGCGAGCTTATTGACTGCTTCCCAATACCCAATCGAGCCCTTGTATTGCGGTGGTTGGGAATGCGGTTGCATGCTGTGCCCCTTCAATAACAACACTTTTTAATTTTATATTATCACTATTGAGCGCATTAATTTTTTTCACAAGTTGCGCTGCGCCTTCAACCATATTTTGCCCTTCACCAAAGGCTGGCGTTTCCTTTGCCCTAACAGATACATAAACCTTTATTGGCATTTGGGGCTTATTCGCTTTTAACGCTAGCAGTGCATTATTATCAAACCAAACCGACGGGCTGCCAATAATATAATTGCTAAATAGCTCAGGCATCGTAAATAAAACAGCGGCGCCAAATAAACCGCCTAACGAGTTACCTATATAACCTGAGCTGCACATAAGAAATGGAACTAAATGCCCATGCGGTGATCAGATCTTTCGACCAAGAAACATAAGATTACCGAGGCAAGGGCATGAATAACTTAGATGCAATTTACGTAGATGTCGATGATTTTTGTTTATTGTTTGAACCTCAGTGGCTTAAACACCTAATAGAATCAGGTGAGAAGCAACGCATTAAGCCGTCTCGACTATCCTCTAGCGAAGTGATGACTATATTAATTGCCTTTCATCAATCAGGTTATCGCGACTTTAAAACTTACTACACCAAATTTGCTTGTCAGTATTGGCGACATTATTTTCCTGATTTAGTCAGTTATACACGTATGTTGAAGTTACTTCAGGCCACGTTACCTGCTCTGTGTAGCTATCTGAAGCAGCGCTTTGATAAACCAACAGGCATTGCATTTATCGATTCTACTTCTCTCAAGGTGTGTCACAACATGCGTATTCCTCGCCACCAAGTTTTCGCGGGAAAAGCCAAGCGGGGTAAAGGAACAATGGGCTGGTTTTATGGGTTTAAACTTCACCTCATCATGAATGATGAAGGTGGTTTATTAGCAGTAAAAGTGACAGCTGGGAATGTTGATGATAGACAGCCGGTGTTAGATATGGTCGATAATGTTACACGTAGTTTATACGCTGATAAAGGTTATGTATCTGCAAACCTAAAAGCGGAACTTGCTGAGCAAGGCATTGATTTTATTATAGGTCAACGAAGTAATATGAAACGTCAGCCAATATCATCTTGGGATAGAGCGATGTTATCAAAGCGTTTTATCATTGAAACAGTTTTCGACCAACTGAAAAATATGGCTCAAATAGACCATACCAGGCACCGCAGCTGCATCTCATTTATGGTTAATTTAATGGCTGGATTAATTGCCTATACCTTTCAGACTAAAAAGCCGAGTATTAAAGTGACTCGGCTTTAATTCTTATGCAGATCTGAGGTTAATTACTCAAAATGGCCTTGATGTCAGTGATGTTTCGCGCGTTGGCCCTGATCACTCAGTCGCATCAGAGGCATCAACCGCAAAACAAATCGAAGTATTACGTGGCCCTGCCACATTATTTTATGGCAGCGGCGCAATTGGTGGTGTGGTTAATGTAGTTGATAATCGGGTGCCAACAGATAGCACTACTCGCGGCGAATGGAACCTTGAGCACAACTCTGTTGATAATCAAAAAGTAGCCTCGCTTAACGCCACTACTGGCACTGATTCTTTTGCATTTTATGCTGATGCCTTTTGGCGTGAAGCTGATGACTATGAAATCCCTGTGGCCGCTGAATTAGCCCACGATGACCATGACCATGACCATAACCATGAAGAACATACATAGTGGCGATTACACCGTTGCAAATAGTAATGAAGAGTCTGACGGCTTTACCCTAGGGGCCAGCTATTTAATGGACCAAGGTTTTGTTGGGAGAGCTGTTGAGCAATTTAATCGTCAATACGGCATTCCAGGCCACACCCACGGTGGCGAAGATGTTAATAGCGCTGAGGAAAGCGTATATGCCGACTTAGAGCAAACTAAAGTGCAGTTGCTAGGTGAATATAACCTTGATAACAAATGGCTTAATAGAGTAAACCTGCGCGCAGGTTTTACAGATTACGAACATGCTGAAATTGAACATGGCGCAGTGGGTACCACGTTTGAAAATGAAACCAATGAGTTACGCGTAAACTTAATGCATAACCCGTTTGCGCTGTGGAATGGTAGTTTGAGCTTTCATTACAAACACAGTGATGTTGAAGCGCAAGGCTCAGAGGCATTCACACCACCGTCACAAACACAAAGCTTTGCTATAGCACTAATCATTTTGGTGACTTTTTAGTGCAATTAGGTGGCCGAGTTGAACGGGTAACTATCGATGCTGATAACGTGTTACTACCTAACATTGATGCACACGCACACAATGACACAGGTGTTCATGACGATCATGCTCATGAAGAACATGCCGGCAATACTCGCGTATTTGACGTAGAACAAGAATTCACTCCTGTCAGTTTATCAACGGGTGTTGTGTGGGATTTTGCACCTAGTTACAACTTGGGTTTATCGGTATCTCGTTCTGAGCGCGCTCCTTCGGTGTCTGAGCTATTATCATTCGGCCCTCACATTGGAACTGGTACTTATGAAGTAGGCGCACTATTTGATATTCATGAAGACGGCCATTTTGGTTTATCTGAGCAAGCGCTTGACCTAGAAACAGCAAACAATATTGATTTAACGTTTCGTAAAACCCAAGGTGATATCGGTTTTATTCTTAATGCTTTCTACAACCAAGTAGACAATTATTATTACCAAATCGACACAGGCCTATACGCCGAAAGCGGCCACGACCATGGTGATGAGCATAATCATGACCACGGTGACGAGCATGATCACCAACATGATGACGAGTACGAAGCTGAAAAAATAGCGAACATTGCAGCCGTTGGCGATTTACGTATTGGTAGTATTTATGGCCACGAAGATAGCGAGGCCTTTATTGGCGTAGTGTCTGGTCACGGCGGCGGCCCTGCAGTGCTCTTAAGCATTAACCCTGCGGAAGCTGAAATGGAAGAATTTGAATGGCAACTAGCCGATGGCGCAAGCGCTGTTTCTTACTCTTTCTCAGCGAACGGTGAGCACTTTTTAGTTTTAGACAGCCTTGGTTTTTTAAACGTGCTTGAGGCGCATGCGCACGACGGCGAAATACACTGGGAGCTAACAGGTCAAGTTTATATTACACAAGAAGATGTAACAACCATGCCTGAAGGTATGAAGTTTAGTATGACAGTAGCGCAAAATGGTCAGTTTGCTTACGTAGCCGACCCAATAGCCCAACATGTTGTGCAAGTACACCTAGAAGACTTAGAAATTGAAGGCGAACTAGAACTTACATTCCCACCAGCTGCAATCACTTGGTTAGGTATTGCACAAGAGGAAGAACACGCACACGAACATTAATTTTATATCTGTATTTACTTAAAGGTTGGCGCTTTTTGCCAACCTTTTTTATTCACATTTTGTAACAGACCTTTTATCGTAAGTGCATCGCTATTTTTCACCTTATTGTTATGATGGGATAGCTATTAATATAGGATGTAATTCCATGAAAAAACTAACAACATTGGCTCTTGCCTTGGCTGCAGCAATCGCGCCGGGTGTATCGGCCTATGAGACTAAAGACACTCGTTTACTCCGCTTTCCAGATATCCATAACCAAACCGTTACCTTTGTCTACAGTGGCGATATTTATATTGCGAATACGCAAACAGGCGAAAGCAAACGCTTAACCGACCATATTGGATTTGAAGCATTTCCTAAGTTTTCCCCTGACGGTAAGCGCATTGCATTTTCAGCCGAGTATAACGGTAGCCGACAAATTTATGTGATCAACAGTGACGGTTCAAACCTAAAGCAACTTACTTATTATAATGACGTTGGCCCAATGCCACCGCGTGGAGGTTTTGATTACCGCGTTTTAGATTGGACCGCCGATGGTAAAAATGTGGTATTTAGAGCTAACCGCACACCATGGGGAAAACGTATGGGCCGCCCTTACATGGTGCCTGCAGATGGCGGACTTGAACAGCCATTAGCGATTCCAGAAACTGGTGGCGGCATGCTATCTCCAGATGGCAGCAAATATGTTTACACGCCAATTGATCGAGAATTTCGTACGTGGAAACGTACTCGTGGTGGTCGTGCGCAAGATGTATGGATTTATGATTTAGAAAAAAACACATCAGAACAACTAACTACAAACCGTGCAACCGACCAGCAACCAACTTGGGTTGGTGACGATATTTACTTTGTGTCTGACCGTGATTACACGCTAAACCTTTACCAGTACCGCAAAGGCAGCGAACCAAAAAAACTTACCAACTATAAAAACTTTGACGTACTTTGGCCTTCAGCTGGCCCAAATGCGATTGTTTATGAAAACGGCGGTTATTTATATCGCTTTGACGCAAAAACACAAAAAAGCGCTAAGCTAAGCATTAACATTGCTGGCGTGCGCCAATACGCAATGCCGTATAGCAAAAATGTTAGCGATTTTATTGATTCTATGTCGCTCTCTCACGATGGTAAACGTGCTGTATTTACTGCCCGTGGTGAGCTGTTTAGTGTACCAATTAAACAAGGGCCTACACGCAACTTATCTTACACAGAAAAAAGCCGCGAAATAGATGCAAGCTGGTCACCAAATGGGCGCTACATAGCCTACATGAGCGATGAAAGCGGCGAGTACGAAATTTACTTAAAAGATCGCAGTAAAAATAATGCTATTAAGCAACTCACTAGCAATGGCACTATTTGGCGCTTTACGCCCATTTGGTCACGGCAAGATCATTATAAATTGAACTTATAGAATATGTAGTGATCAGATCAAGGCATAATAATCACCTTGGTCAC
>NZ_JBEOOG010000027.1:0-47625 GCF_040308965.1 Pseudoalteromonas sp. MER144-MNA-CIBAN-0113 | reverse complement strand
TCATTAGATTTAACATCGCAAGAACTTGAAATTTTAGAGAGTAATAATCTAATGTTGGCTTAACCAGATCTCAGGTTAGTTAATTGCCTCATTTAAACTCAGTTCAGCACTGTGTACAGAGACACTAATGCTCAATAAGCTGCTCACACAAACGGCTTTTAATACTGCGAAGTGATTCATCACTTGCTCCACTTAAATTTAAAAAATAAAAAACGATTAAATTTTTAAGCAGATAGATGACAAAAAGCTAAATGGCTAGATTTTGAATACACCTATCCTGCGGTTATGCAGGCATAGGAGGACGATAAAGAGATCGTGCAAAATTAGGTTGGCGCTGCATGACAGCAAGGTGCACTTTTTCAGAGGGTAATTTAGAAGCTATAAATAGCGAGTTTACATGCAAGGCCGAATGCGAATTACAAGCACTCATCGGGCAACTGCAATCTTGGGTTAACGTGCTTTGCTCACTACAGCAATCCATAGACATGGTTGTTGTATCAGCGTCGTCACTCATTGCCATTTCACTATGCTGCATCGATGCATGGGTTGCCATGTTCATATGCGGCACATCACATACCATAGATACAGACGCAACGGCTTGACCCACAAAAGTGAGTAACAAAGTTAGCGTGAGTAAAATACAGTAAATACGTTGCAATGAATTAACCTAATAATAAATAGACATTTAAAGTTTATGGTAACTGCGTTTAAAACTCAATCATTAACTGGTTTTTACCACTGGCTTTATCAAGCTACTAGCCGCAATGGCGAACAGGCAATAGCCGGTAAAATACCAAAAACCAGTACCAAACTCAGCATGCATATTAAGTAAGTCTTCTGAGTTCGCGTTTGCATTACCAGCCATGTAAGCCACGATTAATGCAATAACAAACACATCCACCATACTCCATTTACTTAAGCCAATTATCACTTTACCAAGCTTGTACTTAAACGAAGTCTCCTTCAGTGCACAATAAAACAATTGAAGCAACAACTTAATAGTTGGGATCACTATTGAAAAAAACGCCACTAATATCGCCACTAAGTAGTTTTTGTTATCGGCCAGTTCGTTAACGGTGCCCCAAATACTACGCGTTTTTTGATAAGCGCTGATCTCACCTTCAAGTTTGTCTAACCCCAACATACTCGAGACCATCATTAGCATATTACGGGTGTTTTGATTTCCTTCATCTGCCAGCATTTCAATACCGGCTTGAGCAAGTTTAGATTTATCAATTTTTCCTTCCATACTCAGCACTGGCTGGGTCACCCCGGGGATCAATAAAGCTAAGGCAATTAAAATAGTCGTGATAGGTAAAAATAAACGCATGGTGTAATACTAAGTAAAATCAATATGTGCCAATCATACCCAAACGTTTTACGTTAGTCTTGTTCAATAATGGTGGCTAATAACTCATCCGCATATTGGCGCGCATCTAACATGGCTGTATACACCAGCTCTATATCTGATGCAGGGCGAATAGTCTCTAGCAACTTTTTAGCCAATTGCCAGTTATCTTCTTCTACTGCTTTTATTAAATGTAATGAGTTCCCCATCATGCCATCAAAACTTAAAAGTGCACCAGATAACTCAGCCCCTAAGCTAAACTCTTTGGCAATAGCTTCCAGTTCCATATCTAAAATAGCATCAAGCACCGACATCAAGCCGACTAAATAGCCTTGCTCTGCAATAATCTTTCCGCCAGGCTCTAAAATCAATTGCATAAACTGCGCTCTACATAAACCTAAACGAGTAAGTTCACTAGGTTTGTCTGAGCCAAGTTCGCTCAGCGCCAGTACTCGTACAAACTTTCTAATAGAATCTTCCCCTAAATACACAACCGCTTGTGGAATTGACGTAATCACTAAATTTTTATTAGCAGAGCGAGCATTAACTAGTTTGAGAACACGTGCGGTTAAACCCACATCTTTAGAAATACGTTGATTAATTTCGTTAAAATCCAAATCAGGACGAGATGTGCAGCGCAATAAATCAAAAACCGCCATTTTTAACGGCTCAACATTACCGTAACTGAGCATTTCTGGCCGTGCAAAAAAGAATCCTTGAAAGTAATCGCATCCAGCTTCTTTAAGCTGCCTAAATTCGTCATACGTTTCGATTCGCTCTACCACTATTTTAACCTCAGGGTGATTGCGTTTGAGCTTTTTAAGTAGCATGGTGGTTTTTATTATAGGCTCTTCTACTTCAAGCTTTATATAATCAACCAAACTGAGCAAAGGTTGCCATTTTTCATGCGCGTCATAATCATCTAACGCAAATACATACCCTGCTTTTTTTAGCTCAGTTACTCGTTGAGTAACAAGCTCGATATTTTCAGTACGCTCAACAATTTCAATTACAGTATTTTCAGGCTGTAATAATGTAGGTAAATCCTCTAAAAGCCCTTCGCTAGATAGGTTTATAAACACGGTCTGATTAAGCGCCAGCTTTTCCACCCCAACCAGCATTAACGCATTAAAAAAAAGTCGCCCAGTGGCCTGCCCGTCGGTTGTTCCCGCAGGAAAGGCATTATTAACTGAATCGCGATAAAGTAACTCAAAGGCAAAAATGCTTCTATCAGCATGAAAAATGGGTTGCCTAGCAATATATTGAGTGACCAAAATAGATGAATTTTTTACGTCTGGATTATTTGGCATTACCCTTCCTGTTTTGCAGTGATGTAAGCGTTATTTTTATTGTTATACCTAACCAGTATAGTGAAACTTTAAAGACTTGCTGCAATTTTAATTCGAATAAAAAACAAGCAACTAAGCCTAAATTTATATTCTTAAAATAAAAACCTTTATTAACCTTATTTTTTATAAGGTTTTGCTGCTATCAGCCGCTCTGAGCATACCCAAAGGTTATGGTTATAAGGTATAATGCGATTATAAATTTTTTATAAACTCACAAGAGCCCCTAATATGAGCATTGAACAAGCCTTAATAGAGCGTAGCAACAACCAATGTGAACTCTGCGCAGCAACAGATAACTTAACTGTATACGAAGTACCTCCAGTTACCGAAGCTCATTCAGATAAATGCATTTACACCTGTCAAACATGTAAAGATCAAATTGAGGGCACCCGCGATTTAACTCCTACTCATTGGCATTGTTTAAATGACAGCATGTGGAGCCAAACACCGGCGGTACAAGTTGTTGCTTATCGCATGCTGACACGACTAGCAGCCGATAATGGCTGGGCACAAGACGCACTTGATATGATTTACCTTGAAGAATACACATTAACATGGGCTCAGCAAGCCCTTGCTGAAGATGATGATATTAAACACATTGATAGTAATGGCGTAGTGCTACAAGCTGGCGACACCGTTACGTTAATAAAAGATCTAGATGTGAAAGGTAGTAGCTTAACAGCAAAACGCGGTACTGCTGTGCGTAATATTGGCTTAACCAGCAACCCAGAACATATTGAAGGGCGTGTTGATGGACAACGTATTGTAATTTTAACTAAATACGTTAAAAAATAAGTAACGAATCAAGGCGCCTAGCGTCTTTTTTTATATCTCAACTTTCTGTATTGGCTGTATTTACAAGTTAAGCGATGATTAAGTAACTTAGCCGTATGCTACTGTTTATATCCGTAATTATATCTAGGAACTGTTATGTTCTCACCAAAGCCAAACTCAATCTTAAAGTCGGTTGCAGGCCTATGTTTTTTAGCAAGTGGCACACTTATGCTTAGCGCATGTAACGATGACACCGCACAGCAAAATAGCGCTGTGAAACAAACAACAGCCTCTCTACCAGTGCAAGTTAGCTACCTAGATCGCAGCCTATTAGCGCCTAATTCACAGCTAACCGTTACCTTGGTTGATGTGTCAAAAATGGATGTGGCAGCAACCGTTATTTCTGAGCAGGTAATTGATTTAGTAGGCGCACCGCCGTATAAAGTAGAGCTTGAATACAACCTTGAAAAAATTGATCCAGCCCATCGCTACAGCGTGCGCGCAACCATTAATAATCAAGGAAACTTACTATACACCAGCACAACAAGTAACTCGCCTTTTGCTAATACGGCCTCATCAGAGCCTTTAGAAATTATTGTTTCAAAAGTAGCGTCAAAGCCAGACGTTGACTTAGTAAATACCTACTTCAAAGCCGTTTCAATCGATGGCAATCCCGTTGAAGTGAATACTAAAGAGCCATTTATTCAATTTAATAGTGACAACACTGTGCACGGTTTTTTAGGGTGCAATAACTTTAATGGCGGTTATGAAGTATCGAAGCAAGCAGTGACTTTTACGCAGTTAGCAACCACGCAAAAAATGTGTCATGACAATATGGAACAAGAAAGCGCCATGGCGGGTGTGCTGCAAGCAGCAACGCAATGGCAAATTAACGGTGAAAAATTAGTATTACAAAATGAGGCAGGCAAGCAACTTGCAACCTTTAACGCTGTTTACTTTTAATTAAGCGTAACAATACTCCGCAACTAAGTAGATCAGTATAAAGCCCAGTTAAACTAGGGTCTGTTGATCTTTCAAGGTTAAATTTGCAGCAGTCTGTTTGGTATTTAGGCAAGGCAGCGCCTATGTGGTGTGGTTATTCCCCATAAATAGGCGATAACGCAGCATCAATGCCAAACAGGCGCTGCCCGAAGGGTTCTGCCTAAGGGCGATTTACTCTTTGTTGCCTACATGGATGTAGGTAAGGGGCGTGAGCAGGACGCGGAAGCTTTGCTCGGTTTTTACTTATTCTTACATGGATGTAAGCCAGTAGAATAACGCAGGAGCAGTTATCGAGCCCACTAGGTTACAAACCTCGCGCCGCGATTAAACCGCCCCTAGTTTGAACAAATTTTAATCCGCAAAGGTCAACAGACCCTAGGCTTATTTATTTTTATTCGGCAACTAACTGCTCGCTGCGATAAAAGCCACTTGGCTTACTCAACAAGCTTACTAGTTCAGGTAACACGTCATCCATAGTTTGTTTCAGCTTCCAGGGTGGATTTATCACTATCATTCCAGAGGCGGTCATACCATGTACTTCTGTATCTGCTTCAGTACCTAATTCAAATAATTGAATATTTTTAATGCCCGCGTCAATTAAACCCTGCTCCATATTATCAATACGTTCTCTGTCCACAACCGGATACCAGATCATGTAAGTCCCTGTTGCAAAGCGTTGATGTGCTTTAACAATGGTTTGTACTACCGTATTGTAATCGTCTTTTATTTCATAAGGTGGGTCTATTAACACACAGGCTCTGCGCGAAGCTGGCGGTAACAAACCAATTAAGCCTGCAAACCCATTTTCGCCGCGTACACGAATAGAACGCTTACCTTGCATGTTTTCTTCAAGTAAGACTAAATCTCGCGGATGCAGCTCAAAAAACCAGCCCTTATCTTGACGGCGTAAAAAGTGCTCGGCTATTTTTGGTGAGCCTGGGTAAAACGCCAGCGATGCGCTCTCATTAAATGATTTTATTAGTTCAATGTAGTCATTTAAGGCACTGTGTTGGCTAGTATGTTGCCACAGTTTTTCAATGCCATCTTGGTACTCTTGGGTTTTTTGCGCGTCAGGTGCAGCAAGCTCAAAAAAACCAGCCCCCGAATGCGTATCAATATAGTCAAGCGGCTTATCTTTAATTGTTTGATAACCCAGTACTTGCGCTAACACTAAATGTTTAAGTACATCGGCAGGGTTACCCGCATGAAAGGAGTGTCTGTAACTAAGCATTATTTATTTTCACCATACGCTATTTAATAAAATCAGTGAACCATAAGCACACTACTTTGACAATCGATACCAGCAAAAGCGGGGGTTTACGTGAACCGCTTCTGAATGAAAAAGCCAATAGCGTGAATTATCCCTTAACATAGAATAAAAATCACCTAAAACCAGCGTAAATGCTGGCAAATAAACACACTTTGCTTTACATTTGCATGACATTAATTACAGTTATATGAGCGCATTTATGAACAACAACACTCTTCAACAACTCGAACAACTGATCGACCAACTAATTACCCGTAATAATCAGTTACAAACTGATATTTCAGAGCTTAAAGAGCAAAATAGCAAGCTACTTGATGAAAATGAGTTATTGCAGTTAGAAGCCCTTGAAAATGAAGAAAAACAAAAAGATGCAAGTACCACCTTGTCATCATTGTTAGATAAATTACAAAGCGCGCAACAGGCAAGCTAATGTCTGAGCTGCAAAACCAGCGAGTCACTGTTGAATTGCTTGGTAAAGAGCAGCAATTTGCTTGTCCTGCGGGGCAAGAAGAGGCACTAAAAGCGGCCGCCAAAAATCTGAATGATTTAGTTGAACAAATGAAACAACGTTCAACAGTCAGAAACGATCAAAAAGCATTACTTATGGCTGCCTTAAATTTAAGCCACGAATTGCTTGAAGCGAAAACTCAAAAATCAGTTGAGCTTGAATATCAAGATCAACTGATTGATAAATTGAGTCAGTACTTAAGCTCGAACTCTGAGCACACTAAATAAAAGCGCATTTTGCGCTTTTATTGTTTTTACCGTCAAAAATACAGCTAGAGATAAAGATGCAACCATTTTTAAGTAAAGCTCAAAAAATAGGTAAGTGCTTACTGCCTTTAATTTGCTTGTTTATGCAAACAAAAAGCGAGGCAGCAATTGAGTGGCAACCGTTGTCAGCTAATATTCAATTTCTTAAGCAACCTGAAAGACTTCGTTTTTACGATTCTAACCAAGTATTAATTGAAGGCAGTGAATGTGCCTTACTCGTTGATGCCAGTGGTAACTTTGCGGCAGTAGAACAACTGGTAACTGAGCTAAAACAACGTCTAAAGACGCCTTTATGTTACTTAGTTGCAACCCACTTTCATGACGATCACTTACTGGGGATGGCGGTTATGCAGCATTACTTCCCAGACGCAAAACTTATTACTCACCAACAAGTCGCTAACGACTTTTCGCTTTACCAGCAAGCCTTAACAGACAAGCTAGAGGGATTCGAGAAAAGCATTGAGCTGAGCTATCAACGATTAGCCACCTTACCCGATGCTGAGCAAGTTCAATGGCGAGAAAAGCTTACCCGCGCTAAAAAGCGCTTATTTCGCTGGCAAGACTATCAATTAACACCACCAAAAATGAGTATTAGTGAATCTAAAACGTTAGATTTAGGTGGCTATACACTCACTATAAACCCGCATCAGGCACATACTAATGGCGATTTAACATTACTTGCCGACAAGGGTAAAACCTTAATAGGTGGTGATATAATTGACTGGCTACCCTACCCAGGGCATGGCGAGCTTAATCAATGGCAACGCTTATTAAAAAAATATATAAATAATAATACGCTGTCACTTTTTATTCCTGGCCATGGCAATTTAGTCGATAAAGTTAAATTAAAACAGTCACTCACGTTTTTAGAAGCAATTACGGAGCAGGTTAAAAACAACCCTGAAGCCAGTATTGAGCAATTACAAAAAAAATTCCCAAGTGAAGTACTAAAACCTTACCAACAAGAACCACTTGATATAAAATCAAGTAACTTATTTTTGCAATCGGGATTACTTCGCGCTAAAAACAGTCAATAACTGAACACAATGGATTGTGTTAAAATATGGAAATATATTTTTTAAAAAGGAACAAAATGCGTCACCTGATCTTATGCTTTGCCATTATATTGCTATGTAGCTGTAAAACCACACAGCCAGAGATCATTGCGCCTGTAGTCCCTGCACCTGTAGAGCAAAAAACCGCACAATCAAACACGCCGACCTCTACAAACACCAAAAAAATCATTAATATAAAAACAATACCTAAAGCCCTAAAAGTAACTCAACCAACTGACTTATGGGCACATATTGCTGATAACTTACATTTACCGGTTGAGCAAAATCAGGCGTTAAAGAAACGCATTAACTGGTATTTAAAACAACCGAATTATTTAAATATAGTGTCTCGCCGTGCAGAGCCTTTTTTATACCATATAGTAAAAAAAGTAGAGCAAAAGCAACTCCCCATGGAACTGGCATTACTGCCATTTGTAGAAAGTGGCTTTAGGCCTACCGCCCGCTCAAGTGAGCACGCTGTGGGTGTGTGGCAACTGGTTGCAGCAACTGCACATCATTTTGGGGTTAAATCAGATCAATGGTACGACGGACGCCAGGATGTATTAGCCTCAACCGATGCAGCACTAGATTACTTAAGCTATTTACATAAACGTTTTGATGGTAATTGGTTGCATGCACTTGCAGCCTATAACACCGGTGAAGGCAGAGTTAAACGTGCTATAAAACGCAATCAAAAACGAGGGAAGTCAACTGACTTTTGGGCACTAACACTGCCAAAAGAAACCGCTGACTATGTACCAAAACTATTAGCATTAAGCTATTTAGTAAAACACCCTAAGGCAAAATTTAAACGCCCAAAGCTTCCTTATAAAGCACTGACCACCTCGTTAAATGTGGCAAAACAGTTCGATTTTTCAATTATGGCCAAGCTCTCTGGTATGGGTGTAAAACAGCTACATGCTCTTAATCGGGGTTATTTAAAAAACCAAAGTTCCCCCCATGGCCCGCATACTTTGTTGCTTCCTATTGAGCAACAAGCTTTACTAAAAAACCGTTTTTTTAAAGCCAATTTTGCAGGCGAATACATAGTCAAAAAAAATGACACACTATACGGTATTGCTAGGCATTTTGGCTTGCCTTTAAAGGCACTAAAACAGCTCAATAATAAGCAAAATAACTTTATTGGTGTTGGCGAAAAACTTATTTTAGGAGAGCCGCAAACGTTACCTGAATCGCTCACTATTAACTATAAAATAAGCCCTTACTTGGAACAAAAAGAGCCCGTTATTCCAACCATCGAGGTAGATTACCACGTTAAACCCGGTGATAACCTGTGGAATATAAGTCAGTTGTATGGCGTTGCTCATAGCGATTTAGCACGTTGGAATAAGTTATCAGCATCTAGCGTATTAAAGCCTGGGACTCAGTTAGTTTTATTTATACCCCAAGCTGCGACACCTAAAACCACACCGGCTAAAAAAGATCTGTTACTCGACTTACAAAATACATTAAATCATCCCCGTTAAGTTTCTAAAGCGCAGTATTTCGCGTAAAATTGCTTTTTAATTTATTTAAATCTTAAAGAGACATGCATGCAAATCAGTAAAAATTCGGCCGTTGAATTTCATTACACCCTTAGCGAAGCCGGTGAACAAATAGAAAGTAGCCTTAACGACGCGCCATTAAGTTACATTCACGGCAGCGAAGGCATGCTACCCGGTTTAGAAACCGCACTTGAAGGTAAAACTGCTGGTGATAAATTTAGCGTAACGTTATCTCCAAGTGAATCATACGGCGAGCGTGTTGATGATTTAATTCAGCGCATTCCGCTTAAGCATTTACAAGGCGATGTAAAAGTGTGGAAGCCAGGTATGACTGCAATGGTGCAATCAAATCAGGGTCGCCATCAAGTGACTATCGTAAAAGTAGGCCGCTTTAATGCTGATTGTGATTTAAACCACCCATTTGCTGGTAAAACGCTGACCTTTGATGTTGAGGTTGTATCAGTTCGTGAAGCAACAAGCGAAGAAATCTCTCATGGCCACGTTCATGCTGAAGGTGGTTGCGGCCACGCACATTAATTGCTAATTAGAGGAGCAAGTATGTCAAAAGTTGCAATAGTAACCGGTGGCTCTAAAGGCATTGGCTTTGCTGTGGTACAGCGATTATTAACTAACGGCTATCAGGTTCATAACTTAGATATTGAGCCAAGTGAGAGTGGTGTTTTTCATCAATGTGATGTTAGTGATGTAACCGCCGTACGCCAGTGTATACAGGCTATTATTGAAAAAACACAACGTATTGATGTACTTGTTTCAAACGCTGGTAAGCATCTAAGTGCCACAATTGAGCACACCGATGAAGCGACATTCGATGCGTTAATGGCACTGAATGTTAAAGGTGCGTACGCGGCTATACAAAGCGTATTACCAACTATGAAAGCACAGCAAGATGGCGCTATTGTGTTAATTGCCTCAGATCAGGCCATTATAGGCAAACAAAACTCATTTGCTTATAACTTAACTAAGCACGCATTGGCTTCAATGGCTAAAACCACCGCCTTGGATTACGCAAGCTTTAATATTCGCGCTAATGCAGTGTGCCCTGGCACCATAGAAACGCCGTTATTTCATAATGCAATTGATGCATATTGTAAAAGAAGTGGTGCTAACAAAGCCGATATTGTTGCCGAAGAAGCCGCATTACAACCGCTCAACCGTTTAGGTCAAGCCGATGAAGTTGCTGCACTGGTAAGCTTTTTAGTAAGTGCAGATGCCAGCTTTATTACTGGTAGCTTACAACGTATTGATGGTGGCTACACAGCACAATGAGTACTAAAATTATTGACCCGCATCTGCACTTTTTTAATTTGCCGGAGGGTCAATACACCTGGCTACAAGGTGCGAACCCACCAGCTTGGTCTAACTTAGATAAAATAAAGCAGCCCATCAGCGTTGCTGAACTGATCAAAAGTACTAACTTTGAACTCGCAGGTTTAGTGCACATAGAAGCTGGGTTTGATAATAACCAGCCAGTTAAAGAATTAAACTGGTTAGCCAAACATATTAAAAATATACCTTATAAAGCAATTAGCTTTGCAACAATTAACCAGCCAAATAACGCATTTAAACTAGCACTTCAGCAGCTAGATCATCACTCTCTTGTAGGCATTAGAGATATCACTGAAGGTCATGATGCCGAGCGCTTATTGAGCCCTCATTGTCTCGATAACCTGCGACACTTGAGCCAATTAAAGCTGCATTTTGAAGCCCAATTTGAAGTAGAAAACCTCAACATCACTGAGCGGCTCATTTCTTATGCCAACAAAGTTAGTGGCTTACAAATAATCATTAATCACGCAGGGCTTGCACACAACCTTGCAAACTGGGCAACTGCAATTGAACTACTTGCAAAACAGCCTAATGTTGCGATTAAGTTTTCAGGTTTTGAATTACTCATGCTTAATAGCGAGCAGCAAAACCAATGTTTTAAACATATTTTAAAGCATTTTGGTATGCAAAGAGTGATGTTTGCTAGCAACTTCCCCGTGTGCCAAATTAATATTAACTACAACGAGTTATGGCAACATTATCGCAGCCTGTGTAGCGACGATCTTACATGGCAATATTTGAGTTACAAAAATGCTGCAAGCCTCTATCAACTCTAAATGAAAACCGCTATATTTAGCTCAACAGTTTAAAAAACGAGCATGCGTATGGCCATTTTTAATTCATCTTCTCTTAAATACACATTACTCCCTTTTTCACTAGCCGCTTTATTAACAGGTTGTGGTGGTGGAGGTAGCGACAATGCGACCAACCCAACAACTGATAATAGCGGCTGGACCTCAGGTGTATTTGCCAGTTCAGGGCAATTTAAAGGTCAATGCCAAGCAATTAATGAAAAAAACTGGCTACGCTCTTGGAGTAACGAAACCTACCTATGGTATGACGAAATTATTGATACCAACCCTGCATTAACGTCAGGGATTATTGATTACTTTAATACTTTAAAAACGGAGCAACTGACTGAGTCAGGTGCGAAAAAAGATAACTTTCACTTTAGTTTGCCGACCGATGAGTGGCAAAGACAAAATCAATCCGGCCTAAGCTTTGGTTATGGCTTTAATATAAAAATAATTGCCGGTAGCGCGCCACGCCAAGCAATTGTTAGCTACACCGAACCAAATACCCCAGCTAGTAATCAAAATATTATTCGTGGTTTTGAGCTTTTAGAAGTTGATGGCGTTGATTTTATTAACACCACCTCATCGAGCGAGGTAGGTATTATTAATGCAGGTTTATTCCCCGAGCAAACGGGTAAAGTTACCGAATTTGTATTTAGGGATATCAGCACTAATGAAAATCGCATTGTTACGCTCACGTCTCAAAACATCGAATCGCAACCAGTAATGAATGTTCGTACCGATTTAGCCGCTGGTGATGTTGGTTATTTTCAATTTAATAGCCACAACGCCATAGCCGAAACACAGCTTTACAACGCCTTTAACCAACTCGCTGCCAGTAGCATTAAAGATTTAGTCATTGACCTGCGCTATAACGGGGGTGGGTTATTACAAATGGCTAGCCAAGTAGGCTACATGGTGGGGGGCAGTAACACGCAAGGTAAAATATTTGAACGGACCATATTTAATGATAAATTCCCTAATACCAACCCCGTCACAGGCCAAGCACTGACGCCGATGCCTTTTACAAATCGTTTTGTCGGCTTTGAAAATAATCCTGCAATTGTAGCGGGCACGCCGTTACCCACCTTAAACTTAGAACGGGTATTTGTACTTACCACCAGCAGTACCTGCTCGGCTAGTGAGGCTATCATTAACGGGCTACGCGGAGCAGATGTTGAAATTATTCAGATAGGCGCAGGCACCTGTGGTAAACCGTATGGTTTTTACCCTACCGACAACTGCGACACCACTTATTTTACTATTCAATTTACTGGCGAAAATAACAAAGGTTTTGGTGAATATTCAGATGGCTTTGCACCGCAAAATACCATTGATGACGCACGACAACCGGTTCGTATTGCTGGGTGTGCTGTTGCCGATGATTTTACTAAGCGCTTAGGTGATGCTAGTGAAAGCTTATTAAGTACAGCGCTGAGCTATAGAGAAAACGGCAGTTGCCCTGCCCCAAGCTCAATAAATAGTGTTCTTGGTTTTGCGCCCACTATCGCCACCGATATGCCAGAAGTAAAAGATATGCGAGTTCAAACCATGCTACAACAAAATATTATTCTTAGTGATAACATGAGATAAGCAATGAACATATTATTAGCAATAAGCATGACTGCAGCGACATTAGGGTTAACGGGTTGCTTAGCGCAAAGCTCAGAACCCACACCTAAGCTACAGCATGCGTTACTAATTGAGCCCAATAGCGCTAAAGTAGCCGATGCGATTACGCAACTGCTACATAGCTCACAGGTTCAATTAACCGACGATGTTTTTGTAACCTCAAGCACAGTTACCCTTGAGCAACTTAATCACAAAGACCCTCAGGGAAATCCGATTATGGGCAAGCAGCTTAATATGCCGGATCAGTTTGAACTGATGATTAAGGGAGAGCGCTGTTTTGTTCGCCATTTTGATAGCAAAGCAACCATCGAACTAAAACAAGTACTTTGTAAAATAAACCCACAGCGATAAAAAAGCCGGTAAGTGACAACTCACTTACCGGCTATTTCTCAACAGAGTAAACTATTTTATTTCTACGCGTTGTGAGCGCATTACAATTTCATCGTTAAGCTCAATCCCAAGACCTGGTTCTTCAGATACTTCAAAAAAACCATTTTTAGGTTGTGGATCTTGTAAGCATAGCTCTCTATTCCACTTTTTAATCGCGTAAGTATGATGCTCGTGAATTAAAAAGTTAGGGATCGCTGTTTCTAAGTGCAATGATGCCGCCGTTGCAACCGGCCCTCCACATACGTGTGCCTGAATACGCACATCAAAAATATCAGCGTAATCACATACTTTTTTAGTTTCGGTAAAGCCACCACATAAGCCGATATCTGGCTGTAGTACATCAATACTTTGATCTTCTAAATAAGGACGTACACCCCAGCGGTTATACAAGCGCTCGCCGCCTGCAATAGGCACAGCCACTTTGTCAGCCACTTTTGCATGTAATGAATGGTTTAAGTAATTCACCGGCTCTTCAAAATACATACAGTCAAATTCTTCTGCAATTTCACCAATTTGAATTGCCGATGTCGCTCCTGGTAAGCTATGACATTCAAAAATAATATCTACTTCGTCACCCACGGCCTCTCGAATAGCCTGCATACGTGCGCGGTATAGTTTCATCTCTGGGCGAGAAATAATATTTGTGCGGTCGTAATAGGTGTTACCGTCTTTATCGTATTGAATTGGATCGACTTTCACCGCATCGTAACCTTCCGCCACCGCTTTTAGTGCCGCTTCGGCATATTCTTGTGGCTGTACCAGCGCTTTAAATTCACTGTCCCAGTCAAACTGCAGCTGTGATGCATAAGTACGCAGCTTGTCGTTAACTTTACCGCCAAGCAACTGATAAACCGGTAAACCTAATGCTTTACCTTTTATATCCCAAAGTGCCGTATCAATCGCACTCATTGCTGCGTAAACCACCGGCCCACCGCCTAGACCCCAAAAACTTTCACGTAACATGCGCGACCATAGTTTTTCAGTTTGAAACGGGTCATGGCCAATTAAAAAGGCATCGGCCATTTCTTTGATCATCGCAGCAGCTGCACTGTGGCCTAAATCGTATGCAAGACCTGCTTCACCCACACCGCTAATACCTTCATCGGTATGAATTCGAACAAATACCGGCGTCCATGCAGGACGATCAGGGCAATGAATATCAAAGACTTCAACGCGATTTACTTTCATAAAAATTCCTTATTACCCTTCAGTGGGTTATTTTGCAAAACTAGGATCAAGACGATACGCTTTTCGTAACATGGCAGGCCATGCTAGCTGGCCCCCTGTACTGCCGCTGTGAACGACGTTCGCTTGGTTATAAATGTTATCAATAATAGCTTGAGGCACAGCAGTCGCTTCTTGCGCACTTGATTGAATGGCTAACTGTATTTCACAGGCACGCTGAAGGTCATAAAAGCGCATAAACGCATCGCCTACCGTTGGGCCTACTGTTAAACCGCCGTGGTTGACCAATAGCATATGATTGGTGGTGCCTAAATCTGTTTGCAGGCGTTTACGCTCATCGCCATTCACCGCTAAACCTTCATAGCCATGGTAAGACAGAGACGGCAATGAAAACATCGAATACTGACTTAGCGGTAACAGCCCTTCTTTTTGTGTTGCAACCGCAATCGTTTCTTTGGTGTGCAGGTGTATAACGCAATGGGCATCCTCACGTACTTCGTGAATGGCACTGTGAATAGTGAACCCTGCAGGGTTAATATTAAAGGGTGTATCGTCAATAATGCGGCCATTTAAATCTACTTTGACTAAGTTAGATGCAGTGATCTCATCAAACGTTAAGCCAAAGGCATTCACTAAATAATGATCAGTGCCCGGTAGGCGAGCAGAAAGGTGCGTATAAATTAAATCCCCCCAACGAAAATGGTCAACTAATCGATAACATGCGGCTAAATCAACACGTAGTTGCCACTCTTGTTCTGATACTTTATTTTTTAAATTGAGCTGGGGTAAATCAAACATAACAAGCCTTTTAAAACACAGCATAGCGCTAGTGATTGTAGATGTTTAGAAGTCTAAATGAGTATTAGCATGATGGCAATCACCAAATAAAAAAGCCACACATAGGTGTGGCTCTTTTTAATTAGCGTTAACGGTTATTGTACTTTTGATAGGTAATCGGCAATCGCTTCAAATTCTTCATCAGTCACAGTCGCAACCATCGCTTTCATCGCCATAGACATACCGTTGTTACGAGCGCCTGACTTGATGTCTTTCATTTGCGCTACTAAATATTCTTTGTTTTGACCATTTAGTTTAGGGTACATCGCCATAATAGGTGCTTTACCTTCTGCACCATGACATGTTTGACAATTTTTAGCTGTGTAAAGTGCAGCGCCATCTGCAGCGGCTGCTGAAAATGAAAAACTTGCGGCTAAACCAATACCCGCCCCTAATAAAAGTGTTTTTATCTTGCTCATTGTATTTACTCTTCTTTTTACGGTTAAAAAAAACGGTTGAGATTATTGTAGTCAATAAATCTTTAAAAAGCATACGTCCTTGGTAAGGTTTGACGATCAATCAGAACAAATACGTGTATCCCTCATAAAACACATACTAGCTTGCTTTAACTGAGCAGATACTTAATAGGCTTACCAAATAAGATCGTCTGGCACTTCAAAATCAGCATACGGATCGTCTTCATCTTTGGCTTTATTTTCAGGCTCAACATGAAACACAATATACTTTTCATCCACCTCAGCCACTTTACGCGCAGGCTCATCTTCTAATACGTAAAACTGACCTTCTAACACACAAATAGCTAAACGCCCGCCCGAGAGCGCCTTTTGCGTTTGCTCATTCACATCAAGCCCTTTCACTTTATTTTCATAAGTGAAGTTAAAGGTACGCTCACCGCGAATTGACTCTTGATTATGATGCTCTAAAATTTGCTTAACACGGGCGACTTGCTCGCGCTGCTTTAATTCTTCTTGGCGCGCTTTATTGAGCTCTTCAGCTTTTTGCTGCTGCTCCAACTTAGTTTGCTGAATATGCTTTTGTAAATCGTTCGGGTTGCTCGTCGCTCCCTTCTTTTGCTTTTTCTGTTGCTTGCGCTTTTCTGATTTAGCAACTTTAGCTTTATGTGATGTTGTTAAACCAGCTTGGAGCAATTGCTCTTGTAGTGACCCCATGGCGTGTTCCCACTAAAAACGAATATTAATGCTATTTTAATCACCAACGAGCGTAAATAACAGCGCTATTGGTATTAATCTAACAAACTACTGAAAACAAAGCATGATTTAGCGCAATAAAGGTTAATTTATGAAAACCCAAGCAGTTTTGTATATAATGCAGCTCAACTAATAAGCAATGTATATGGCAGTTAATGCGCTTACCTCACCTACTCATCTGTTCAGTTTTCATTTTTTTTGTTTTATACGCACCACAGCCATTATTAAGTTTATTTGCTACTGAATTTAATGTTGCTCCTGCTGTTGCAGGCAGCTTAATGACGGCCACTATGCTGCCTTTAGCTATTGCCCCTTTAGTGTATGGACTGTTTTTAGCTAAGCGAAACCCTTTATTGACATTACGCTTCGCTATGTTGTTACTGGGTGTCGGTTGTATCTTATTTATTTATGCCCCGAGTTTTGAATTACTTCTACTGGTAAGGTTTTTACAAGGACTGACTTTACCTGCAGCATTGACTGCCATGACCAGCTTTATTGGTATGAGCTATCAAGCAGATACATTACAAAAAAATATGACGCTATATATAGGTAGTACGATTGTCGGTGGTTATTTTGGTCGTGTATTGGCTGCGCTCTTTAGCGATGTTTGGTCGTGGCAGAGTTTTTATTACCTAATAGCAGCCATGCTGATTATTCTAGCGTTAAGTATTCCCCATAAACGTTTTAATCTCGTTAAATCAACCGAGGTTTTATCGCCATTAGATTATATAAAACAACTTAAAGAGGGCTCTGCACTTAAGCTCTATGGTGCCATTTTTTGTATGTTTTTTTGCTTTGCAGCATTATTAAACTACTTGCCTTTTATTTTAAAAAATACCTTTTTAATTAATAACACGCGCGACATTGGCTTTGTTTATAGTGGCTATTTGGTGGGTGCTTTGGCTTCTATTTTCACTCCTTGGCTATTAAAAAAAATGACTTCAGCCTGGCGATTGTTGGCCGCGGTATTCGTGTTTTATAACCTCAGTATTGTGTTATTAATGAGTCATTCACTGTTGTTGTTTTTAATTGCATTCACACTCTTTTGCGGCGCTATGTTTGTGATTCATTCCACAGCGGCACCACTGGTTAATAAAATCAGTCACGCACCGCCAAGCGTTACCAACGGGTGCTATGTATCATTTTATTACAGCGGCGGCGCAATGGGCTCGTTATTACCAGGGGTGGTTTATCAAACTCATGGACAAACGGCGTTTATGGCAACATTACTCGCTGTATGTTTGTGTGGACTGGGGCTTATTTTGTGGGCTCAACGCGATGGCAAAAACATCACCCGCGGCTGATGCTCAGTAAAGTCAAAAAAACGCAGTAAATCAGGCTTAGTTAATAACCATGTTTGGGTATTTTCAAACGGGTGGCAATGAAATAAATCGCCAAACCAAATATCTTGATCAAGCCAAAGCGTTACATCACGCTGTTTGTCGTTCATTAAGCTGAGCATTGACACGCAACCCGGTGCAACCTTTAAGTACTTAGCCAAGCGCTCATTAGAGGCAAAGCCTAAGCGCGATAGCCCTTGCTGTTTGGCAAGTGACTTTAAATCCAACTGTTTATCATGCGCGGTGATCACTAAAAAATGACGCTTACCTTCATTGTCTCGCAAAAATAGGTTTTTTAAACGTGTTCCTGGGCGATTTACCATCAGTTCATCGGCATCTAAACTGCCATGTAGCGCTGGATGTTCTATTACGTCATATTCTATATTTAGTTGGGTTAACACTGCCGCTAGTTTTTGTTTATCCGCTAACATATTACAAACAACGCCCTCTTAATTGCACACTTAAATCACGCCATAGTACTTCGTTTATTTCATGCTTATCTGCACAATAGTTACGCTGTGCTAGTTCTTTATTAAGAAACTCTACCGCTTGATCTTCTAATTGTAATTTTAAAACACTCGACTCTTCAAAATGCTCTTGCTCAGCAAAACGCTGAACATCATTGCGGGTTAGTTTTTTATTAATATTAATTTGCTCACGACTTTTAGCCTTTACAGAAACCACATAAGCAAAAAGCTTGTTACCTTGCTCATCAAGGGTGTCATAAAATTGTTTATTATTAATTTCGTAGGGCGGTTCATCTACTGAACTGGCACAACCAAAAAGGAAAATCATGAAAACTAACGCGTATTTTTTCATTATGTATTGTCGTTTTAGTAAATATTTAGCTCGAGTTTAACAAAAATTAGTTAAAACGGAAAAATTTGTGAAAAAATACTTGACCAAAAACGTAAAAATATTTAAAGTTCACCCCGCTTGAGACTCAGCACTTAAGCATTTACATTGTATGTAAATTAGGAATGTGGGGCTATAGCTCAGCTGGGAGAGCGCCTGCCTTGCACGCAGGAGGTCAGCAGTTCGATCCTGCTTAGCTCCACCACTTTCCTACTCTCTCCCCTAAGTAATATCCTTATTTTTATATTCTAAATAAATTTCTCTGTTAATAATTTTTTGCCCTGTTTTAATCTTTATGTTTGCTTAGTTGTTTGATTTTGCTAAATCGAGATCAAAAATGCCGAGCAAAAGCCCGGCATTTTTATCGTTTATTAGGTTGGGTAAGTTATTCGCGAACTTGACCAACACCATTAACTAAATATTTCTCAGTCGTTAGTGACTCAAGCCCCATTGGACCATAAGCATGCAACTTAGTCGTTGCAATACCAATCTCGGCGCCTAAACCTAGTTGTGAGCCATCAGAGAAACGTGATGACGCATTAACCATAACAACCGATGCATCCACACTACGTTGGAATAACTCTGCCGCAGCATCGTTTTTAGTACAGATAACTTCGGTATGATTTGAGCCAAATTGAGCAATGTGCTCAACGGCTGCATCAAAGCTTGGCACTATACGAATAGCAATTTCTAAATCTAAATATTCTTCACCAAATTCGTTATCTGCAAGCACAGTGACATTATCAAAATACTCAGCCGCTTTGGCATCGGCATTTATTTTTACGCCTTCTTGGCGAAGCACTACCGCGCACAGGTTTAAAAACTCATCAGCAACATCTTGGTGTACTACTAACCCTTCTAAGGCATTACATACGCCAGTACGTTGAGTTTTACCGTTAAGTAGTAGATTGAGTGCCACTTCTAAGTCTGCATCTTTATCTACGTATAAATGACACACGCCTTTAAAGTGCTGAATAACAGGAATTGTACTGTTTTCTGTTACATAGTTAATAAGCCCTTCACCGCCACGTGGGATAATTAAATCAATACTGTCGCGTTGCTGCATTAATTCCATTAGTAAAGCACGGTCAGGATCTGGAATAACTGAAATTAGCGCCGTTGGCAAACCATGTTTAGTAAGCACGCTGTGCATTACACTAGCAATGGCTTGTGAGCTTTTAAGCGCTTCTTTACCACCGCGCAAAATAACACCATTACCCGACTTAAAGCACAATGCACCCGCGTCAGCCGTTACATTAGGTCGTGCTTCGTAAATCATACATACCACGCCCAGTGGTACACGCATTTTTCGAATTTTAATGCCATTTGGACGTTCAGTGATATCACGTAACTGGCCAACCGGATCATCAAGTGAAACAATCACTTCGATACCTTCAGCCATCGCTTCAATGCGCTCATCATTCAATGTTAAACGGTCTATCATTGACGCTGCTAAATTATTGTCACGCGCAGCGCTTAGGTCACTTTCATTTTCTTTGATTATAAATTCTTTTTGATCTCTTAATGCCGCTGCCATATCGGTTAACACGTTGTTTTTAGTCTCGGTATCGAGTAAAGCAAGTGTATGTGCAGCTTTTGCTGCTTGGCGTGATATATCCGTAATTAAACTCATGACTTCTCCAATAATGCGATATCTTTTTCTGAAATAATTGGTCCAATTGAATCCTGCATTTTTTCGCTGAATTCACTCTGCTCGTTGTCTGCAATAAAGTTTAACAAGCAGCTACTGTAATTTGCTGTGGCTTTAGCTAAACGCGTACCATCTTCACTGCGAACTAAGATAGTATCGCCCACAGCAAACTCGCCATGTACTTCCTTGATCTCATCGCCTCGTAAACAGCCGTCTTCGCCTTCTAGCGAATCATCAAATGACCCATCGACAACCACTTCACCTTGTTCATTTGCGGTATGTGTCATCCAGTGAATAGAGTCTTGCATTGGTTTTTCATAAGGCAAGAACACACTACCTGGATTTTCGCCCGCTAATAAACGAGTAAAGGTTTCTTCTTTAAAGCCATTAATAATATACGTTGCAATACCATGTGATGTGGCTTTTTCTGCCGCTTCAATCTTGGTTTTCATTCCACCGGTGCCTACTGCACTGGTAGCACATCCTGCCATAGCATAAATAGAATCATCAATTGATTTTATTTCAGGCAATAATACGGCATCGTCATGCAGATTTGGATTTTTGTCGTACAGCCCATCTACATCCGAGAAAATCATTAATGCGTCAGCGTCAGCGGCAGCTGCCACCATCGCTGATAAGTTATCGTTATCACCCACTTTTAAATCATCTGTTGTCACCGCATCATTTTCATTAATGATAGGTAGCACGCCGTGTTCTAACAAGGTAAATACGGTTTCACGGATACTCTGGTAACGCTCACGGTCACGTAAATCACCATGAGTTAATAATAGCTGTGCTGATGGAAAATCAAAGAAACGATCCCACATGGCCATCATTTCTGTTTGCCCTGCTGCAGCCATCGCTTTTTTCATAACAACTGAGCGCGGCTTCTCTGATGGAAATAAATGCGAGCCTGCCGCTACAGAGCCTGATGACACTAAAATAACCTCTATACCACGTGCGCGACAGTGAACAATAAACTGTGCGATGGTTAATAAATAACGTGAACGACAGCCATCTTGATCGGGTGCAATTAAGGCACTGCCCACTTTAAGTACGATACGTCGCCAATTTAACTTTTGCATAAGTGCTCAACTTTCCATTTAATTTGTATTCATCACATAGATGAATGAAACCAGGTCGCTATGTTTAAAACATAACGTCGAATTTGTTTATCATTGCCCACACTTTTTTTACACACGCGTACACCGTCTCTAAAACCATTGTTTTAAATTGAGATGCAAAAAATAAATAGTATTAACCCAATAAAATTGGATTGTACTAACTAAAAAAATATAAAGTGTTGTTTATGTATCGCTGTAAAAAGCTGTGTGCGGCTTTTTTATTAACAACATACATAGAGCCTCTTAAGTCTGGTACACCAACAGATAGGGTGATGACTTAAGGACCGAGATTTAACCGCCACGATGGGGATTAAATATTGAAAGGTAATAGTTCAACTCAAACTTTAATTTATATGCGTTAAGCAAATAAACACCTTGAGCAAAACTATACCAAAGAGTTCGGTAAATGATATTTGATGTTCGAACATTATAAAACATCGCTGAAACAATCACTAAGAGAGTTAAGATGTTTATATCTAACACGTTTACTTACTTAAACAACAAACTTTATTAGATAACTAATTATTCGAACACGAAGTATAATACGTTAAAATAGCCGCTTAGATCAAGGCTAAAATTAAAGCTAAATAGGTCATAACAGACAAGGCATGCACATTTTGCAATAGATATCATGAAGTTAGACTACTATAAATAGTAATTATAGAGACTATAACTTTGATAACACTCTCACAAAAGACGTTAACACTAAATAAATAAACATTATTTATTAGCTAAATTTAATTTACACGTGTATACCCACTGTATTACTGGTTGGTAACCGTTATACTTTTAAACATTATTAAAATTAAGGAGTTTTTACTCTATGTCAGCAATTTATATAGCCGGTATTGCACTGTGTTCAGTGTTAGCCCAATGGGTCGCTTGGGCGTTTAGAGTACCCGCTATTCTGTTTTTATTGCTTACAGGGCTTTTATTAGGGCCATTTAGTGGCGTATTAGACCCTGATGCATTATTAGGTGATTTACTTTTTCCTGTGGTCTCTTTGAGTGTCGCTGTGATTTTATTTGAAGGGTCCTTAACCTTACATTTTCGAGAACTTAAAGGGATCAGTAAAGTCGTCAGAAACCTCTGCTCTATTGGTATGCTTACAACTTGTATTGTTATTAGTTTTAGCGCCTATTGGTTACTCGAGTTAAATTGGCGAGTTGCTGCAGTACTTGGCGCAGTGCTTGTTGTTACGGGGCCAACCGTTATTGCTCCATTACTTAACTCGATGCGACCTACCCAGGATATCGATCGTATTTTACGCTGGGAAGGCATAGTAATAGACCCCATTGGCGCTTTATTTGCAGTACTAGTGTTTGAAGCCGTAATGCTGGTTGGTCAGGGTGAAGTACTTAGCCACACTATCGTTGCACTGGTTAAAACCGTTGGCGTTGGTTTAAGTATTGGTGTGGTTTCGGGTTGGATCACGACGCAACTAATGCGCCGAGAATGGCTGCCATTTGAGCTACATAAGTTTGGTATTTTAGCGTTAGTGTTAATTAGCTTTTCTATTTCAAACCACATAAGCCATGAGTCAGGCTTACTGGCTGTGACGGTGTTTGGCATTTGGTTAGCTAATCAAGATGACTTGGAAATAGATTCGGTACTCGAGTTTAAAGAAGATTTGTCGATGATTTTAATCTCGACTTTATTTATTTTATTGGCCGCAAGACTACAACTCTCTGATTTAATGATGCTCGACAGCGACGTATTTATATTTTTAGCTATTGTGCTATTTATCGCCCGCCCATTGTGTATTGCTATTTCAACCTTTGGTACAGACTTACCGATGAAATCGCGCCTAGTACTTGCTTGGATTGCACCTCGCGGTATTGTTGCAGCAGCCGTTGGTTCAGTATTTGCGCTGAGTATGATGGAAGCGGGAGTGGCCGATGCCGAAAAAATGGTGCCACTCATATTTACTGTTATTATTGTTACTGTGGTACTGCAAAGCTTAACGGCTATCCCTGTTGCGAAACTACTTGGAGTGCGTCAACCATCCCCTAATACTATTTTAATCATTGGTGCAAACCATGTATCGCGTGCAATTGCACGTGGCTTAAAAGAGCAAAATATTCCTGTTCATCTATCAGATCCTGCTTGGGAGAACTGTAGAATGGCGCGTATGGATGGCCTGCCTTGTTATTACGGTAACCCGCAATCGGAGCATGCTGAACGTTATTTACCTTTAACCACGATTCGCAGTGTTTTAGCGCTTTCACCTAATCGCCACCACAACGCATTAGGGGTGCAGTACTTCTCTCATTTATTAAATGAAAAAAATGTATTTTCACTACGTTCCTCTTCTTCGCACGCCAAAGCAAATAAAGACAGTGCAACGTTCTTATCACGACAAATTCTGTTTGGTGAGAACGGCGCATATGCTCGTTTAAGTAGCGTGATAGCCAAAGGCGGCAAAGTGAGTGCAACGCGAATATCTGAAGAATTTAGCTGGCAGCAGTATTTAGAAATGAATCCTGAAGCGATCCCACTGTTTATTCTCAAAGGGGATAAAGACAGTGATGAAGACGCACCAGTGAAAATAAGACCTTTTACCAGTGATATGGAAAAGCCACCACAAGAGGGTGAACGAGTAGTTGCATTGCAACCGCCTAAAATATCGCTATTAAAAGATCCGGCCAATAACAAAGCCAAAGACAATAAAAAAGACGAGTAATAACTAAAAAGCGAGAGTGCTAAAAAAGCACTCTCGCTTTTTTATTTACAAACCTGAACTCTGATTAAAAGATTTACTAACATATTAAATCATAGTCATAATTAGGTTTATTTTCTCTAGCTAGAGTTTAGGTTACATAGGTAAGCGCGCGCGGGTAACGACACTGGCTGGCATTTTTTCAGCAAGTTTAGTTAATGCTCGCTCTATTTTTTTATGTGTCGCTTTATCAGCTACCGTGGTGTTAAACAACCAACGATAAGCATCTTCAAAATCTCTTGGACTACCATAACCTTGATTAAACAAACCAACTAATCGTAACTGCGCTTTTAAATTGCCTTGCGCTGACGCCTCACGTAAGTAGGTTATTGCCATGGTTTTGTCTTTTTGGACCAACTGCCCAACGTCGTAGTAGCGACCTAGTTGCTCTAATGCTGCCGCTAAGCCCTGCTCAGCCGCTTTTTTCATGTAATACACACCTAGAGCTACATCACGCTCAACACACACCTTGTAGGCAAGCATATCACCGTATAAAAATTGATACGACGGCAATGCCATTTTATTGGCTCGTGCTTCTATATCTTGCACTAACTGGCAATTATCTGCCTTCACGCGGGCTAGATGAGTGTTCTCATTAATTAAAGCTATTAACTCAGATTCGGTATACAGCGGCACAGCTGCAGGGCTTTCTTCAGCTAAGCTATTGCTTATATTAAATAAAGAAAGTGTAAGTAGTGATAATGACCACACTGAGCAACGAGAAGATAAACGCATATTAACCACTTTAAAAATAAACTTACCAAATAATATACAAAGATCGTTCCACTATTAATAGGTGTGCTTTTTTATAGGCATAAAAAAAAGCTGCACATGGCAGCTTCTTTTCAACATAAACCCAATTATGCAAATGGGCTACGAAGTATCATGGTTTCAACACGATCTGGACCTGTAGAGATAATATCAACAGGGACGCCCGTGATTTCTTCAATACGTTTAATGTAATCAATTGCTGCTTTAGGTAAACCTTCAAGCGATGTTACACCCACGGTATTTTCAGACCAACCAGGCATTTCTTCGTATACTGGTGTTACTTTATCGTAACCTTCAGCCGCTAATGGCGTAACGTTAGTCACAGTACCATCTTCAAGCTTATAACCAGTACAGATTTTAAGTGTTTCTAAACCGTCTAGAACGTCAAGTTTAGTTAAACAAAAACCTGAAATGCTGTTAATTTGAACTGCACGGCGCATAGCCACTGCATCTAACCAGCCAGTACGACGTAAACGACCAGTAGTAGCACCAAACTCATGACCTTTGTCACCTAAATGCTTACCTACTGGGTCTTGTTTTTCAAGGCCATCGTAAAGCTCTGTAGGAAAAGGACCTGAACCTACACGTGTTGTGTACGCTTTAATGATACCTAGTACATAATCAAGGTGTAATGGGCCAAAACCCGCACCTGTAGCAACGCCACCAGCAGTAGTGTTTGAAGATGTAACATAAGGATAAGTACCGTGATCGATATCAAGTAATGTACCTTGTGCACCTTCAAATAAGATGTTGTCACCGGCTTTACGCGTTTGATCTAAAAGCTCAGTTACATCAACTACCATTGCTTTTAAGATGTCAGCAACAGCCATTGCGTCATCAAACGTTTTTTGAAAATCTACTGCATCTACTTTGTAGTAGTTAACTAATGTGAAGTTGTGGTATTCCAATACTTCTTTTAACTTAGTAGCAAATAATTCAGGATTGAATAAATCGCCAACACGTAAACCACGACGTGCTACTTTATCTTCATACGCTGGACCGATACCACGACCCGTTGTACCGATTGGTTTATCGCCACGCGCTGTTTCGCGAGCTACATCTAATGCAACATGGAAAGGCAATATTAGCGGACATGCTTCACTGATTAAAAGACGTTCGCGTACTGGTACGCCACGCTCTTCAAGCATGCCAATTTCTTTCATTAGCGCTTCTGGTGATAAAACAACACCATTACCAATCACACATTTAACATTGTCACGTAATACACCCGATGGAATAAGGTGTAGAACTGTCTTTTCACCGTCGATCACTAAGGTATGGCCAGCGTTATGACCACCTTGATAACGAACTACTAAAGATGCTTTATCTGTAAGGAGGTCAACTACCTTACCCTTACCTTCGTCACCCCATTGGGTGCCTAGTACAACAACGTTTTTACCCATTGCAAATTCACTTAGAGAAAATTAGGACGAGATTTTACCAGAAAACTAAAGCAATGTTCACCCCGTTTAGCTTATTTTTTCCTCGTGCCCTTAGTAAACATCAGTGTTTAGCTAATAATCACATAAATAACAGTCATTTATAAACTTAAAATTCAGATAACAAAAAGCCCTGCAATTGCAGGGCTTTTTAAATTTAACTAAAGCTGTGATTACTGAGCTTTCGCGCCTTTCATGTATTGGAAGAAGTCGCTATCCGGTGATAACACCATCACGTCTTGCTTTCCTTTGAAAGTTTGCTTGTAAGCTTCTAAAGAGCGAACAAAGCTAAAGAACTCAGGGTCTTTATTATAAGCACTAGCGTAAATCGCAGCAGCATCAGCATCGCCTTGACCACGAACAGAACGCGCATTACGTTCTGCATCAGCAAGCATTACTGTTACACGGCGGTCAACACCTGCACGAATCGTTTCTGCTTTTTCCTGACCTTCAGAGCGGTGCTCTTTAGCAACGGCAGTACGCTCAGCACGCATACGTTGGTAAATAGAGCTACTCACCTCTTGAGGTAAGTTAATTTGCTTAACACGCACATCAAGTACTTCAATACCCAGCTCACTAGCACTTTCAGAGGCTTGTACTAACGCTTCTTCCATCAGCTCGCTACGTTCACCCGATACAATTTCACGAATAGTACGAGTACCAAAGTTAGTACGTAGGCCATTATTTACTTTTTGCTTAAGCAGTGTTTCAGCGTATTGCTTATCACCACGTGCACGCAGGTAAAAAGAGCTAAAGTCGTTAACACGCCATTTTACAAACGAATCAACAATTAAGTCTTTTTTCTCGCTAGTTACAAAGCGATCCGGTGTGCCATCTAGCGTTTGAATACGCGCATCAATGCGGCGCACTTGGCTAAAAAATGGCACTTTTAGATGTAGACCTGGACCATAAACTACCGCTTGATCATCGCTGTCTTTTTGTACTTTACTAAATAAAAGTACAATCGCCTTTTGGCCTTCAGAAACCACAAATACTGACGAGAAACACATTACAATGGCAGCTAATAGGATTACTAAACTAAAGTTTTTCATTATGCTTATCTCCCGTCGTTGAAGCGATCATTGTTAAAGCGATCATTACCACTATTAACAGTGCTGTTACGTGACGTATTTACCTTGTTACGTAAATCGTTAATATCGCTTGAGCTAGGTAAAGCAACGCGTGTTGATGAACCCTGTTTTTCCATGATTTTATCAAGTGGTAAATACATCATGTTGTTACCGCCCTTAACGTCAACCAATATTTTAGAGCTATTACCTAATACTTCTTGCATTGCGTCTATGTATAAACGCTCGCGTGTTACTTCTTTAGCTGCTTGGTATTCTGGAAGTAATTTCTCAAAACGAGCCACTTCACCTTGCGCTTCTAAAGTAATACGCTCTTGGTAACCTTCAGCCTCTTGCGTCATACGCGTTACTTGACCACGCGCACGCGGTTCAATTTCACGGGCATACGCTTCGGCTTCACGAATAAAGCGTTGTTCATCCTCTTGGGCTGCAATTGCATCATCAAACGCATCTTTAACTTCCATTGGCGGACGTGAATCCTTGAAGTTAACGTCAGTTACGATTAAACCTAAATTATAAGGTTCAATGATTTGATTTAGCTCATCCCAGGTATTTTGACGCACAACTTCACGGCCGTTAGTCAGTACTTGGTCCATTTTTGAATGGCCAACAACATAACGCAGCGCACTATCTAATGCTTCTTCAAGGCTGCTGTCAGCGTTAGTGACACTAAACTTGTATAAGTATGGGTCGATTACTCGATACTGTACTTCAAACTCAACGCTTACTACGTTTTCATCTTCAGTTAGCATAAAACCTGATGCTGATAACGAACGAACAGCTTCGATATCGACTGGAATAACCGTCTCAACAAAGGTCATTTTCCAACGCAAGCCTGGATCTGCAATTCGGTCAAACTTACCAAATTGAAGAACGACACCGCGTTCAGCTTCTTTCACCGTATAAATACCGCTTAACGCCCACACAATGGCAGCGATAATAAGTACAAATGAAATACCGGCTCCGCCAAGTCCACCGCCGCTACCATTGCCGGATTTTTTACCGCCAAATAAGCCGTTAAACTTGTTACTGAATTTACGGAACACCTCGTCTAAATCAGGTGGGCCTTGATCACGTCCGCCTTTGTTATTCCACGGATCTTTGTCATTGCCATTATTACCCGGTTCATTCCAGGCCATAGCTATACTCCATTGTTATCTAAATAAATTCGGAAATTGTGTTAAATCTAACAAATCTTATGCATTTCTTATACTAAAACCGACATTAATCTTTCAGTTTTTAGTCGCAGCTAATAAAACTTTCAATCTCTGGGCCAAAATCTTTAATCAAACGATTCCACTCAATCATAGGTAATCGCACATCTAGCAACCAATTACCTTGCTCATCAAAACGTTCGTTATGTACTGCACTTAAGTTAAATAAAGATGCTCTTAAACGTCCATACTGAGGAGCCAGTATTAAAGTTTCACTCAACATCTTTTTAGCTAGTAGGTCACTAATAGCCTCACTTAGCAGCTCGCAACCTTCACCTGTTTTTGCTGATAACCATATCCTTATAGGTTGGCCTTCGTCATCGCGATCAATACGTGGGGTTACATCATCCAGCGCATCAATTTTGTTGTATACAAGTAATTGCGGTACATCATCAGCTTCAATTTCTTTGAGTACTTCTTGTACCTGTTCAATATTTTCTTTTCGACGAGGGTCGGCTACATCTATCACGTGTAATTGTAAATCAGCCTCTCGCGTTTCTGTCAGCGTTGCTTTAAATGCAGCCACTAAGTCATGCGGTAAGTGGCGAATAAACCCTACAGTATCCGCTAAAATAACCGAACCAACATCGCCAATATCTAATTTGCGTAAGGTTGGGTCTAGTGTTGCAAACAACTGATCAGCGGCATACACATCAGAATTTGTAATACGGTTAAATAAGGTTGATTTACCCGCATTAGTATAACCCACTAAAGAAACCGTTGGGATCTCATTACGAGTACGTGCTCGTCTACCTTGCTCACGTTGTACGCCAACTTTAGCCAAACGGGCGCGTATATTTTTAATACGTGCACGTAATAAACGTCGATCGGTTTCTAACTGCGTTTCACCAGGACCACGTAAACCAATACCGCCTTTTTGGCGTTCAAGGTGGGTCCAACCTCGGATTAAACGAGTCGACATATGACGAAGCTGCGCTAACTCAACTTGAAGTTTACCTTCGTGAGTACGTGCGCGCTGAGCAAAAATATCAAGGATAAGTGTGGTTCTATCAAGCACCCGACATTGGCAAACACGCTCTAAATTACGTTCTTGAGACGGACTTAACTGATGGTTAAAAATGACAACATCGGCATTGTGGATTTTGACAATTTCAGCTATTTCTTCTGCTTTGCCGGTACCGACAAATAGCTTCGGATGTGGTGCTTGACGGCTGCCTTGCACAACCGCCAAACTACTAACACCAGCAGAAGATACCAACATTTCTAATTCGTGGAGATCTTCACGATCCCCCTCTTTAGGTAAGTCGATATGGACTAAAATTGCCTGTTCGCCAGATTCATAGCGGTCAAACAAGCATTACGCTCCTAATTTAAAAGTTTCCAGCTTCAGGTTCTTCAGTGTCTTCATTTCCCTGAACACCTTGGAAGTTGACTGCGCGTGCAGGTACAACTGTAGAAATTGCATGTTTATACACCATTTGGTTAACAGTGTTTTCCAGTAAAATTACAAATTGGTCAAATGACTGAATTTTACCTTGTAATTTTATGCCATTTACCAAAAAAATTGATACTGGAATGCGCTCACGGCGTAGTGCATTTAAAAATGGGTCTTGTAACGATTGGCCTTTTGCCATGTTATTATTCCTTCGTTCTAGGTGTTATTATAATTAAGTGGCTGAACTGATTTAACAAAGATAAATTTTGTCCAACTACTACTAGCTTAGCGAACTTACTACACGATGCAAGTTTTCTTCATCACCTGTTGTTAACCATGTAACATCAGGCCAGCTTCTTAACCACGTTAATTGGCGTTTAGCCAATTGACGTGTGGCTGCAATGCCGCGAAAAATCATTTCATCATGATCAATTTCACCCGCAAGGTAATCCCACATCTGTCTATAACCTACACAACGAATAGAAGGCATATTGGGATGTAAATCCTCACGTAGATATAGGGTCGAAACTTCTTTTTCAAACCCCTGTTCAATCATTATTTTAAACCTTTCTTCAATTCGATGATGTAATTCACTGCGATCATCGGGTGCAATTGCAAATTGATGAAAAGTATAGGGTAATGCTGGCTGCTTTTGCTTTTGCAATTCAGTCATCGTTTTACCTGTTATACGGTAAACTTCCAAAGCACGATTAATTCGCTGCGAATCATTTTCACTCATCTTTTGTGCGGCTTGCGGATCAACTTTAACCAGCTCTTTGTATAAATAAGGCCAGCCATGCTCTTTAGCTTGTATTTCTAGTTCGGCTCTAACGTTTGCATCGGCCTCAGGTAATGGCGACAACCCATCAATTAGCGCTTTGAAGTACATCATTGTACCTCCAACCAATACAGGCACTTTACCTTGTTGATGAAATTTATCAATTTTTTCTATAGCATCACGTCTAAAATCAGCAACCGAATACGTTTCACTCGGATCAAGTAAGTCAATTAAATGATGTGGGGCACGAGCTAATTCGTCGGCATCAGGCTTAGCCGTACCAATATCCATACCTTTATAAACAAGCGCAGAATCAACGCTAATAATCTCAGTATTTAAATACTCACACAGTGAAATTGCCAATGCTGTTTTACCAGCAGCGGTTGGGCCCATTAAAAATATGACCGGTAAATTACTCAACACGAATACCTTAATTAAATTGCGTTAGATAAGAGTTTAGATCTATTTTAACTGCTTTTTCTCGCAAGCGTTCAATTGTTTGCGGATTATTTTGTAAGCGCGCTTGCTGCTCTAAAAAGACATTGCTCGCATAGAACCGTGCGGGAATTATATTTACCTGCCATTGTAGCCATTCATCAATACTTGCTAACTGAGCCTTACATCCCTCAAGCAATGCACCTATTGCAGCACTTACATCTAATAAGTACAGACTTGTAGGCAGCTTCTTTACCATAATAAACTGCTTTTCTATTAATAACTCAAAACCTAGTAAGGTAAACCAAGACTGCTGAGCAGCAAGAAGCGCCGTGTCTTGTTTTGATACGTTAACACGCACAGGCAATAGAAGTGCTTTACCTTCAAGGCTGCCGTGCTCTTTTATTTGTGTATGCCAATCATCCGCTAATGTGTATTTAAAGTGTGAACAATAAAGTTGATTTTCATTATTGAACACGCAAACGCCCTTTTCAATGCTTATTATATCGACAGTGCGCAGTGCTGTATCTGATACTTGCGTCTCATTAGATTGTACAAATGCTGCCGCAGTATCAAAGTGCTGCGCTTGTTGCTCATTCACGCCCTGATAAAACGCATTCACATCATGGTAATTTTGGCTTTCAATACGCACCTGTCTACCCGCACCTTGACGACTGCCACTATAAGAGGCATTACTTGTAGATGGCGAATGACTTGGTTGTAATGACGACTTAGGATAATCAAAAAGTTCACTATTGGTCGTGTGTTCTTGGTTAAACGATGTAACCGGTGATTGATGCGTGTGAGCGGCTGGCGAATTAACAAACTCAGCTTGAAGTGGCACCACAACTTGTTTGATAGCTTGTAAAATAAAGTCATGTACCAAACGACCTTGATGAAAACGTACCTCATGCTTTGCCGGGTGCACGTTAACATCCACTTGGCGTGGGTCTATATCAATGTAAATCACAAATCCGGGAAGTTCTTGCTCGCCACTGACCTCTTCAAATGCTTGACGAATAGCATGCAGAATAAGTTTGTCGCGCATCATACGATTATTTACATAGGTATACTGAGTAGTATTAGCCGATCCAACTGGCAATACCCAACCGTGTAGTTGCAACCCAGTCTCACCCGATTGAATATGCAATCCTTGCTCAGCAAACGCTTTACCCGCCACTTGTGCGACTCGTGTAATCGCTTGAGCGGGATCAGCTTTAGCGCGATACTGGCGCACCACTTTTTCATTATGGGTTAATGTAATTGATACATCAAAACGGCTCAGCGCAATACGCTTAATAAGCTCATCAATATGACTAAATTCGGTTTTTTCAGTGCGTAAAAACTTACGTCTCGCTGGGGTGTTAAAAAATAAATCTTTAACTTCAATTGTGGTACCGCTAGGGTGAGCAACCGGCTTTACCTCTACGGCCATATCTCGGCCTTGTGCAAAGGCTTGCCACGCAGCTTCTTGATTTTCCGGTTTAGAGCTTAAGGTTAAGCGAGATACCGAACTAATAGATGCTAAGGCTTCCCCCCTAAAACCAAGAGAACAAATATTTTCTAGGTCGTCTAAGGACTTTAGTTTACTGGTTGCATGGCGAGAGAGCGCTAATGTGAGCTCATCCTTTGCAATACCCGCTCCATTGTCGCGAATACGAATTAACTTGTGGCCCCCGCGTTCAATATCTATTTGAATACGTGTCGCGCCTGCATCAAGGCTGTTTTCTACTAACTCTTTAACCACCGATGCGGGACGCTCAACAACTTCACCCGCCGCAATTTGGTTTGCTAAGCGCGCAGGTAATATTTCAATACTCATAACAACCTTAAATGTGTGCGCTTTTAAAATTAACTCTGAGGAATATCAAGTTCCTGACCAATAAATAGCGTATTTGAACTGAGCTTATTAACTTGTTTTATTTTACTGATACTCACGCCATATCGACCTGCCAACATGCTCAGTGACTCACCAGGACGTACTTTATGTTTTGTTGGGTATTGAGACTTTAATGACGCAAACAGTGAGTCGTCAGGCGGGTTACGTAAATAGTAATTTTTAATTGAGGTAAACATGGCTTTAGCTAAGCGCTCTTGATGATTGGCACTTTTAAGCAGTCGCTCTTCACGTGGATTAGAGATAAACCCAGTTTCAACCAAAATAGACGGAATATCTGGCGACTTTAATACTGCAAGGCTGGCATGTTGCGGCTCTTTTTTATGAAGTTTAGCCACCTTTCGTAGCTCTTTAACTACTTCCTCAGCCACGTTTAAGCCGGTTTTCATGGAGTGATCCATCGACATATCAAGCAAGGCTTGCGCTAAGTACTTTTCATTTGCAGCATCTTTAATTACATCGGCAGCACCGCCAAGTAACTCAGAGTGTTTTTCTTTATCCTCAATCCATTTACCAATTTCTGAATTGGCACGTCGCAGCGACAACACCCATACAGAAGCACCTTTTGGCCCAGGGCTGGTAAACGCATCTGCATGAATAGAAACAAAAAAGTCTGCTTTTTTCTGACGTGCGCGGTTGGTACGTGTATTGAGTTTTACAAAGTAATCGCCACTGCGAACCATACGCGAAATCATGCCTCGCTCAGCATCAATCATCCGCTCTAAACGCTTGGCAATTTGCAGTGTAATGTCTTTTTCGTAAGTGCCTGACGGGCCAATGGATCCAGGGTCTTCACCGCCATGCCCTGCATCAATAGCAATTACAATATCGCGCTCTTGGCTTAATTGGCGTTTTTTAGCCGCCGTTTGCGCAGGGGTAATTGCACCTTTAGCTTGGCTTTTATCGTATAAATCTACCACCAATCTATTTTTATAAGGGCCTGTGGGGGCTAGTGCAAATATAACCGGTTTAACTGGCCCATTTAATTCAAACACTAAACGCACGCTGTGTTTATTTTTAGGTTTCGAGTAACGTAACTTACTAACAATTTGGTGTTTTGGTGGCACACCTGGCAATGTTTTCAACTCATCAGTGTTTTCTAAATCAACCACTAAACGGCTTGGATTTTTTAGCATAAAGTAGCTGAAATCGGGTTTATCGTCGAGATCAAACACCACCCGGGTGCTATCAGGGGATGGCCAGACACGCACACTATTAATAGTGTTTTGCGCCCACAATGGCAAGCTCACTGTAAAAACCATGAGGTAAATAAAAAGTTTAACTAAACCACGACTCATTTTGATAATCACTGCCTTAACTATTTTATTATCTATTATTTAGTTTTTCGACAATTGCTACACCACGCTCACTCGCACTGTTAATAACAATTTTACGCTCATCACCTACATAACTTAGCGTAGCATTTAGATCGGGAACAGGAATAAATTCTCCGCCTTTTTCCGGCCACTCAACAATACAAGTTGCCGTTTCTGAAAAATAATCACGAATTCCCATAAATTCAAGCTCTTCTGGGTCACCTAATCGGTATAAGTCAAAATGATAGACATTGCCACGCACAAGCTCGTAAGGTTCAACAAGTGTATAAGTGGGACTTTTAACCTTACCTGTATGACCAAAACCTTGCACTATACCGCGAGTAAATGTCGTTTTACCGGCCCCCAAATCACCATGCAAATAAATAACTGCGCCCTGTTCTATTATGGCAGCTAATTTATTACCCATAGCAACAGTGGCATTTTCATCGACTAAATGAAAATCAAAACTACACGACATGATTACCTCAAAATTTACGAAAAGCGCATATTTGTTAATCATACCAGATTATTTATTTAAGGTGATACTGCCTCTTTTTTAAAGATAAAAAAACCGGCCTGAGCCGGTTTTTAATTAGCATAGACTTTACAGCCCTAATTTCTTCTCAAGGTAGTGGATATTTGTACCACCGTTTTTGAAGTTTTCATCTGCAAGAATGCGTTTATGCAATGGCGTATTCGTTTTAATACCGTCGATTACCAACTCATTCAATGCATTACGAGCGCGAGCAATAGCAACATCACGGTTTTCACCGTAAGTGATCAGCTTACCAATCATAGAATCGTAATGTGGCGGTACCGTGTAATCAGCATAAATATGGCTGTCCCAACGAATACCTAAACCACCAGCTGGATGAAAGCGAGTGATTTTACCTGGTGATGGAATAAAGGTTTCAGGGTCTTCAGCATTTATACGACACTCAATAGCGTGGCCACGAATAACAACGTCGTCTTGAGTGAATGATAATGGCTGACCAGCGGCAATTTTTAGCTGCTCTTTGATTAAATCCACACCGGTAACCATTTCAGTCACTGGGTGTTCAACCTGAATACGGGTATTCATTTCAATGAAGTAAAACTCGCCGTTTTCGTATAAAAACTCAAACGTACCTGCACCACGATAACCAATTTCGATACACGCACGTGTACAACGCTCACCAATGAACTTACGTACTTCTGCAGTAATCCCTGGTGCTGGCGCCTCTTCCACTACTTTTTGGTGGCGACGTTGCATTGAACAATCACGCTCACCTAGATGAACCGCGTTACCTTGACCATCGGCCAATACTTGCACTTCAATGTGGCGTGGGTTTTCAAGGAATTTTTCCATGTAAACCATGCTGTTGCCAAAGAACTGCTTAGCTTCTTGCTGCGTAAGCGCAATCGAGTTGATTAACTCAGCCTCGTTGCGTACAACACGCATACCACGACCACCACCGCCACCAGCTGCTTTAATAATTACCGGGTAACCAATACGCTTAGCAATTTGCATGTTGCGTTCTTTATCATCCGATACCGGACCATCAGAACCTGGCACACATGGAACACCGGCTTTACGCATCGCTTCGATAGCTGATACTTTGTCGCCCATTAGGCGAATAGTGTCGCCGCGAGGACCAATAAATACAAAGCCACTTTGCTCAACTTGGTCGGCAAAGTCGGCATTTTCAGCAAGAAAACCATAACCTGGGTGAATAGCGACCGCATCAGTTATTTCAGCTGCGGCAATAATGCGTGGAATGTCTAAGTAACTTTCAGTTGCTGCTGGTTTACCAATACAGATGGTTTCATCTGCTAGTAATACGTGCTTAAGATCGCGATCCGCCGTTGAATGCACAGCAACCGTTTTGATCCCAAGCTCTTTGCAGGCGCGCAATATACGAAGTGCAATTTCACCTCGGTTTGCAATGACTACTTTATCTAACATGAGAGTTGGCCTTTTACGTTGCGCTATTATTCAATGATGAATAAAGGTTGATCAAATTCTACTGGCTCGCCGTTTTCTACTAAAATAGCTTTTACTGTACCGGCTTTATCTGACTCAATTTGGTTCATCATTTTCATTGCTTCAACGATACATAATGTGTCGCCAACTTTAACCTGTGAACCGACTTCAACATATGCTGGCGCTTCTGGAGAAGCTGCTGCGTAAAAAGAACCTACCATAGGTGATTTAACTTGGTGTCCTGTAGGACCTGCCGCTGGTGCTTCAGACTCTGCTACAGGTGCTGCTGGTGCAGCCGCAGGAGCGGGTGCTGGAGCATATTGCTGTGGAGCAAATTGCGCGTATGCAGGACCGGCACTCATGTTGTTACGGTTAATACGTACTGATTCTTCACCTTCAGTGATTTCTAGTTCTGCAATACCTGATTCTTCTACTAATTCAATTAGTTTTTTGATCTTGCGAATATCCATAAACGACCCGCCTATTAGTTTGTTAGTTTAAATTTAGTTTGAGTTTTGCAATCGGCTCACCGCTGCATGTAAAGCAGCGTGATAGCCCATTGCACCTAATCCACAAATAACGCCTTGCGCCACATCAGAAAAATAAGAATGATGGCGAAACGTTTCACGTGCATGCACATTACTTAAGTGCACTTCAAAAAACGGAATATCAACGCTTAGCAATGCATCACGTAATGCGACGCTTGTGTGCGTAAATGCTGCAGGGTTAATTATTATGTAATCAACCGCTTGCCAAGCATCATGAATGCGTTCAATGAGCGCTTGCTCACTATTACTTTGAAAATGCGTTAACGCCACATCTAAACTATTAGCAGCGCTGTTTAACTCGCTCATAATATGCTCTAAAGAGTGCGAACCGTACTTATCGGGCTCACGCTTTCCTAGCATGTTTAAATTTGGGCCATTTATAACTAAAATCTTTAATTTTGCAGCCATAATACGCGATATATCCTATAAGTAATGAGTTAAGCGGTTACTAACTAATTTTTCACTAAAAAGTAAGCTGAAAAAAGTAAGATAGCAACAATTTCTCACGTTAACCAACTATTATAGTGATTTCGAAGTAAATAGCAGCAAAATACTGGTCTAATCTCTATTTTGGGGACGAATCTTGAGGGGGGAATAATGGCACAACATTAACAATCATGTTGTGCCATATAGAATGGTTATTCAGCGCTGGCACGCACTGCAGCAAGGTGCTTAGCGAAATCATCCGCATTTAAAAAGCCAGTAACACGTTGTGCACTTAGCTCTTCACCTTGAGTATTGAAGAATAAAATACTCGGTAAACCAAACACTGAATATGCTTCCATTAGCTCAATTGTTTCATTATCGCTTTGGGTTAAGTCAATTTGAATCAGTTGGTAATGGCTAAACTCACTTTGTACTTGCGGGTCGGGAAAGGTGTAATGCTCAAACTCTTTACACGCTACACACCAGTCAGCGTATAAGTCCACCATAACCATGCGCCCTTCGCTATTTGCTTGTGATACGGCTTGTTTAAGCTCGGCTAAATTGGCAACGTGTTTAAACTCATTGCTTTGCGAGGTTGTTTGTAAACTCACGGCTTGTGTTGGCCAAAAATAGTTTTTGGTTAAATTAAAGCCAGTAAGCATTAATAAAACAGCCATAAACCACAATAAGGTTTTTAATTTGCCTTGAGTTTGGGCGCTTTGCCAATAATGGAAATAAAGCGCTGTGGCGATAGCTAATAAGCCTGCCATAAGCATAATAATTTCAATATCTATAATGCGCTCTAGCAAAATAAGTGGCACAACTAACATAATAAAACCAAATAAGGTTTTAACTTGTTCCATCCAGCCGCCAGCTTTCGGTAATAGCTTACCTCCCGATGTACCTAATAATAACAGCGGTAGCCCCATACCTAAACTCAGTACGTAAAGTGTTAGCCCGCCTACTAGGTAATCGCCGCTTTGTGCCACAAATAATAATGCGGCTGATAAAGGCGCTGTAGTGCAAGGAGATGCAATAAGCCCTGATAAAACCCCCATCAAGAACACCCCAATATAGTTACCGCCTTTTTGATTGTTGCTCACTTGGGTTAGCTTGTTCATCATGCCGCTGGGTAACTTTATTTCGTACCAACCAAACATCGACATAGCCAGCAGTACAAATAATAAGCTAAAGCTAATTAATACATATGGATGCTGTAAATAGCCTTGCACTTGCCCGCCTAACGCAGCAACCACAAGCCCTAATGCTGCATAGGTAACCGCCATGCCTTGAATATAAACAAATGATAGGGCAAATGCTTTTTTGGTAGATAGGTTCTTTTGACCCGCAATTAAGCTAGATAAAATAGGGAACATCGGAAATACACACGGTGTAAATGCCAAACCTACACCCACGGCAAAGAAAATAGCTAAGTTAACCATTAAGCTTTGGCTGGCTAACTGCTCTGTAAATGTGAGTTCTTTATCAGGTGTTGATGCAGTTGCTGGTTTTTCTGCAGATTGGCTAAGTGCTGCAAATGCACTGCTTGCTGCGGTATTGTCATTAGTATTAGTTTCACTTGCCAGTACACTTAATGGAATGCTGATGATTTCAGGTGGATAACACAGCCCTGCTTTTGCACAGCCTTGATAACGCACCTTCACAACGCCATCTTCACTCACATTACTTAGTTTGCTGATAACGCTAAGAGAATTAAAAAACACCTCAGTTTTGCCAAAAAATTCATCTTCAATTATTTCACCAGCGCCCAACTCAGGCACGTCAATGCTGGCACCTTTGGCAATAATTTCTATTTTATCTTTATATAGGTAATAGTCATCAGCGATATCCCAACCAATAAATAACGTACTTCCTTGCTGGTCAAAATCAAATACAAACGCTTCATTTACCGGTAAAAATGTGTGCTGAGTCGGTTTTAGAAAATCATCAAGGGTATTTTGTGCTGCCCAAGCAGGCGCCATTAATACGCTTAATAAAAAAAATAAAATAAAGCGCATTAATGAAGCACCTCGTCCATCCAATTAAAGTAAGCCAAGTTACCCGTTGCCACATCAACAACTTGTATTTCTGGTACTTCGTAGCTGTGAAGATCTTTTAAGGTTAAAAATACATCGTTCATTTTGTCAGCCTTAGTTTTAATTAGCAGCTTTACTTCAGTTGCTTCAGCTACTTCACCTTCCCATATGTAAATAGAAGTCATGGCCGGTAAAATATTTACACAAGCGGCTAGTTTCTTTTCAATTAGCGCCATAGCCAATAAACGGGCTTCATCGTTATCTTTGCAAGTGGTAAAAATAAGTTTAAATTGCGTTGTCATAGTGAACCTTTACTTGTTTACGGGGGTCTAGCCCCATAGTAGCTGATAGCGGGTATAATGTGTAGACACGAACTCTGTCTGCATTTTGGGTCTTTGCAGTAAATTGATTTAGACCCGCTACCTATAACTTTACTAACATTAACGTTTATTACTTACTCTTATTAGCTTGAAAATAGACCCGACAACCCTCACTTATATTTCATTAGCACCTTAATAAGTGTCATTTTTTTAGAGAGTCTTATGTTTAGAATTTTATTTTTGCTGTTTATCATCATCCCTATTATTGAAATTGCCTTACTAATTCAGGTTAGTGACGTGATAGGTGGCTTCGCAACAATCGCTTTGGTAGTACTAACCGCGATTGTGGGTGCGAAAATGGTGAAACAGCAAGGAATGGGCGCACTACAAAACGTACAAGTGCAAATGGCTCAAGGGCAAATGCCTGCTAAAGAATTGTTTACCGGTATTTGCGTAATTATTGCAGGGGTACTTTTATTAACACCCGGCATTATGACAGATGTATTTGGCTTACTACTCCTTACCCCTGCTATTCGTAACAAATTAGCTGCAGGACTTGCTAGTCAAGCAACTGTAAGAATGAGCGCCAGCATGCATCAAACTGGCACTTCAGGGTTTTCGCAAACTCATCAATCAATGCATCACGAGCAAGATGAAAACCGCCCTAAGACCATAGATGGTGAATACGAGCGAAAAGATTAAAAATTTATCATTTTTTCTCTTGGAATTTTTCACTCCACCCCCATTAATGAAAGCAAATTAGATACACTTTTTTCTGTACTGTTCAGAAACTGTTAGGAGAACTAAAAACATGAACATTCGTCCTTTACAAGATCGCGTAATCATCAAGCGTCTAGAAGAAGAAACCAAGTCTGCTGGCGGTATTGTATTAACTGGCTCTGCAGCTGAAAAATCAACTCGCGGAGAAGTTGTTGCCGTAGGTAATGGTCGCGTTTTAGAAAACGGTGACGTTCGAGCATTAGAAGTGAAAGCCGGTGACACTGTGTTATTTGGCTCATATGTTGAAAAAACAGAAAAGATCGAAGGTCAAGAGTACCTGATCATGCGTGAAGACAATATTTTAGGCATTGTAGGCTAAACCTACTTTTCGTTTAACACACATTTTAAGAATTTAGAGGAAATTAAACATGGCAGCAAAAGAAGTACTGTTTGCAGGCGACGCACGTGCAAAAATGCTAACTGGCGTAAATATTCTAGCAAATGCAGTAAAAGTGACATTAGGCCCTAAAGGTCGTAACGTTGTATTAGACAAATCATTTGGCTCTCCTGTGATCACCAAAGATGGTGTATCTGTAGCAAAAGAAATCGAACTTGAAGACAAGTTTGAAAATATGGGCGCACAAATGGTTAAAGAAGTAGCGTCTAAAGCAAATGATGCTGCTGGTGACGGTACCACTACCGCAACTGTGCTTGCTCAGTCTATTGTAAACGAAGGTCTTAAAGCGGTTGCTGCGGGTATGAACCCAATGGATCTTAAGCGCGGTATTGATAAAGCAATCATTGCTGCAGTTGCAGAACTTAAAGCGCTTTCTGTTCCATGTGCTGATACTAAAGCGATTGCACAAGTAGGTACTATTTCAGCTAACTCTGATAAAGAAATTGGTGAAATCATTGCTGATGCAATGGAAAAAGTAGGCCGTAACACAGGTGTTATCACGGTTGAAGAAGGTCAATCACTGGAAAACGAGCTAGATGTTGTAGAAGGCATGCAGTTTGACCGTGGTTACTTATCTCCTTACTTTATCAACAACGCTGAAAAAGGCGCAGTTGAACTAGATAACCCATTTATCTTACTTGTAGATAAAAAAATATCTAACATCCGTGAACTATTACCAACATTAGAAGCAGTTGCTAAAGCAAGTAAACCTCTACTAATCATCGCAGAAGACCTTGAAGGTGAAGCGTTAGCGACACTGGTAGTTAATAACATGCGTGGTATTGTAAAAGTATCAGCGGTTAAAGCACCTGGTTTTGGCGATCGTCGTAAAGCAATGCTACAAGATATCGCGGTTTTAACTGGCGGTACTGTGATTTCTGAAGAAATCGGCCTTGAGCTTGAAAAAGCAACAGTTGAAGACTTAGGTACAGCTAAACGTGTAGTAATCACTAAAGATGACACAACAATCATTGATGGTGCTGGTGAAGAAGACGGCATTAACGGCCGTGTTGCACAAATCAAAGCACAAATTGAAGAAGCGACTTCAGACTACGATAAAGAAAAGCTACAGGAGCGCATGGCTAAATTAGCTGGCGGTGTTGCAGTAATCAAAGTAGGTGCCGCTACTGAAATTGAAATGAAAGAGAAAAAAGATCGTGTTGAAGATGCATTACATGCAACTCGCGCAGCGGTTGAAGAAGGCGTAGTACCAGGTGGTGGTGTTGCATTAGTGCGTGCTGCTAGCAAATTAGCAGACTTACTAGGCGATAACGAAGACCAAAACCACGGTATTAAAGTGGCACTTCGCGCGATGGAAGCACCACTTCGTCAAATCGTTACAAACGCAGGTGATGAAGCATCAGTTGTTATTAACGCAGTTAAAGGCGGCGAAGGTAACTACGGGTACAATGCAGCCACTGGCGAATACAACGACATGATTGAAATGGGTATCCTAGATCCAACAAAAGTAACGCGTTCTGCATTACAATTTGCAGGATCGATTGCCGGACTAATGATCACCACAGAAGCAATGGTCGCTGAAATTCCTAAAGAAGAAGCGGGCGCTCCTGATATGGGTGGCATGGGCGGCATGGGTGGTATGAGCGGCATGATGTAATCATTCCCTCACACACCTAGCTCAAATAAAAACCCAGCTTCGGCTGGGTTTTTAGCAATAGAGATAAAATAAATTCACTAAGACAACAATAAAATTATCTCAGTGTATTCCAATGCAACTGAGTTCCTGCAAGCTATACCCAGAGTAAATTTTATTTAACATGATTAAGGATATTAAGTTGAATACTAAACCTGAAATAATCATCTCATCACTGGATGCAGATAGATTGTATGCGCTAATGGAATCATTACCTGCGAACAGTTTTGCGGGTGAAAAAGAACTTGAAGCAGAACTTGGTAGAGCTAACATAGTGGAGCCACACGAAGTTCCCTCAACCGTGGTAACCATGAATTCAACAGTGAACTTTGTTGTTGAGTCTACAGGTGAGGAGTTTACTTTAACGCTTGTTTACCCGAAGAATATTGACTCAAGTGGCAACAAAATATCAATCTTAGCCCCTGTTGGTAGTGCATTACTTGGCCTTTCACAAGGAGATCAAATTGAATGGCCAAAGCCAGGCGGAGGGTTAATAACAGTAACTATTAAAGAGGTAACTTATCAACCAGAAAGAGCTGGCGAGCTTCATAGATAGACTTTTAAATCCTCACAATTTTAAATTAATAAACAAACTTATATAAAAAATCCAAGCAAGGCTTGGATTTTTTTATTGAGTTACTGCTGACTAATGTCGTATAGCCTTTGTGCTTGACTATTAGAGGCTTTACTTACTTCTCTAAAGTCTTCGGCATCGGCGGCATTTTGCCCTGATATTTCTCGGATCCGTTCCGCTAGTTTTTTAACATTGACAGTTACTTGAGCCTGTTCTTCAGTGGCTACGGCAATACTTGCTGAGCGCCCTTTAATGTCGTTAAATGCATCGACTATATTTTCATATTGCGTGCGTGTTGTATTTGAACGATCATTGACCACTTCTGAGAACTCTCGGCATTCTTGAATAACACTGACTCCTTTTGCAGCCGCTTGTTGTAACTGACTGATCATGGTTTCAATTTCACCAGCTGATTGTTGCGTTCTTTGTGCCAGTGTTCTAACTTCATCAGCAACGACCGCAAACCCCCTTCCAGAATCACCAGCACGAGCAGCCTCAATAGCAGCATTAAGCGCAAGTAAATTAGTTTGCTCAGAGATATTCATAATCACATCTAATACCGAACCAACCTGCTGTGAATCTTCAGAGATTTGTGATATTGCATTGGACGACTCAGTTAGTTTATTGAACAACAGCTGGATAGATTCTGCGTTTTGTTCAATAACATTAAATCCAGAGTTTACAAGATCTGATGACTTAGCGGTAATATCTGCAACGCCACCAATATCTTCTGATGCCGATGAAGCCGCTATCGACATTTCATTGATAGCCGTGGCTAACAGCTCATTTTCTTGCATTAGTTCATGTGCGCGTTGCTGACTATTACTACTCAAGTTATCAATAGATTCAGCATTATTTTTTACTGAGGCCGCCTCTTCTTTAATCAGCCCAAGAATTTTAATAAGATGATCACCGTAATCATTAATAGCTTCGCAAAGATGATTCATTTCATCATCCCCCGATATTGGTAATTTAGAATCTGTTTGCCCTTGCATTAATGACCTAACTTGCGCCGAAGTCTGCTCTATTTGCTCAACTAATCGCTTACCAAAGACTAATAATGCCGATATAAATATAACAATGAGCACAATGAATGAACCATACAAATAATATGTCAGCGTATTAGCTGCTTTTTTTGCAATCGCTGTTGGAATTATCACGCCAGAGCGCCACTTTTGCTCCGGCAGTGAAAATGTCACTAGAATTGAGCTATCCCCCTTTATGACACCTGAACTAAACTCTGCTACGAGTCTATCTTTATTTTTCAAGGCGTTAACTAGAGGCTGTAAAGAGCTATCTTTACTCACAACTTGTGAAAAATTTAGCATGGCTAAGTTCGTATCTCTAAATGTAGGAATAGAAACAAACTGCTGCGCACTATCAATAATAAAACTGTAGGTACCGGTTGCTTGGTTTTCAGCAAGTAGTGACTTTTCAATATGAGAAAGCTCTATATCTAAAGTAGCGACTCCCCAAAACTGATTATTACGCTCAATTTTAACGGAACAAGTTACCATAGGCACATTCGAAACTGCATCAACATAAGCCTCAGACCATACACATACGCCTGGTTGAGCGTTAGCAGCACTTGTATACCAGCTTTCTTGTTGATATGGACTACTATCAGCTTGGTTGTAGTCATCTAATAAAGTGTATTGACCATTATCGCCCTTAGCCCAAAACAAAGATGCCCTTTGTGCTAATGCATCTAACATATTTGGCTCTGGCCATATTCCACCACCGGCAATGCCTGAACCACTAGCAATTAACGGTGCCAAATTTTTAATAAATTGATCTTTATCAAGGGGAAGTGTTTGAGCAACAACAGATAAGCTTTTAGTTAATGCTGCACTTTTTCCTAAATCCTTAGCAAATGATTCACCGATTACTTTAGCCTGTAACTTAGCAGCAGAAATAGCTTCATTTTTTATAATTGGCGTTATTACCCATTGCATAATTACGGTTAAAACGAGCAAAGAGAAAACGATAAGTAATAAGCTTCCCGCATACATTTTTTCTGTATTAACATTTTTAACCTCAGTTACAACCAAACAGCGTTAACCAAGTATAAGAAGGTTAATCGATTTATCAAAAAAAGAACAAAATTAATATGAATGCTTTTATCTTATGGTTTTATATTATTAATTAACCGCCTCACTATACAAAACAGATCGCTAGGTAGCATACCTCGCTCTCCATTTTTTTGCCCAGCAATATCAGCCGCTTTAGCATGCAGTGTAACACCATAGCAAGTCGCCTCAGCACAATCTAACCCTTGAGCAAGTGATGCCCCTACAATACCAGTAAGAACATCACCGCTACCGCCAACAGCAAGCGCAGGGCTTCCTTCTTCACAAACCCAAGTATGCTTACCATCGGCTATTAAAGTTCCTGCGCCTTTTAAAACACAAACTGCTGAGTAACGTTTAGCACATTGTTGAACATAGCTGAACCGATCAGACTCTATCTCCCCAGTCGACACCTTTAATAATCGAGAGGCTTCGCCCGGATGCGGGGTAAGTACACACCGCGTGGGCATTTTCGGTGAAGCTTGTTTAGCGAGTAAATTAAGTGCATCAGCATCAATAACTAAAGGCATATTATTACGTGTACAATACTCAATGACTTGATTAAAGGTATTTTGCGCCCATTCGTCTTGTCCAAGACCTGGGCCAATAACAGCACAGCTTGCCCACTCCAATGCGTGTTGCAAGTTATTACTACTTACCATAAGCTCTGGTCGGCCAAAACTGACTGGCATAATTGAGCTTTCATGGGTATACACTCTGACCATTCCAGCACCAGCTCTAAGCGCTGCCTCGCTTGTTAATCTGATAGCACCTGCCGTTCCTTGATTCCCACCAATACACAGTAATTTTCCATAACTACCTTTATGACTATTCAGAGCACGTGGTCCTAAGCCTTTAAAACTATTGATATTAATAAGCTTACCCGATGGGCTCGCTAATTCTACGAATGGCTCACCAATAGCCAAGTCATCAAAGATAAGCTCACCAACATACTCTTTACCCGCAGCCGTTGTTAACCCTTGTTTTACCCCTACAAAAGTAATTGTTTTAGTGGCTTTAATTGCAATGCCTAAAGGTTGGCCTGTATCAGCATTTATACCTGATGGCACATCAATACTGAGTATTGGTTTAGTGCTTTCATTCGCCGCTTTAATTATAGTGGCAACATTATCGCGTACCGTATTTTCAAGACCAGTGCCCAGTAATGCATCAATGATTACATCACACTCATCGAGTGCATCAGCGCTAAAGTTACAAATTTCACCACCGGCATCAATCCAGCGCTTTTGTGCTTTTGCAGCATCGCCGGTTAATTCTTTATTTTCATCTACGGCACACACCACTACATGTCTATCGGCTTGCTTAATAAGGCTAGCCGCAATATAGCCATCTCCTGCGTTATTGCCACTCCCTACGAGTACTAGAGTCTGCTGTGCATTGAATGATTTCCAATTTAAAAATGCGGCATGCCCCGCTCGTTCCATTAGGGTAAACAGATCACAACCACTGGCTTTTGCAGCATTACCCTCATGCTCTCTTATTTGCTGTGTTAAATATACGAATTGTTTAACGCTGGAAGATGAAGGTAATAACGACATGATAGGCTCTATTAAAATAAGTGTTGATTAAGTAGACTTTGGGCTCATTGGTTTTTTTTCAAGTAAGATCAGAAATGTATCATTCAAAAATAAGGGTGCAATCCTCTTATTTGAGTATTTATTACCAATTTATACCAATTCGCTTAATTAAGCAGTCTATTTTGAGGCAGGAAAAACGGGGTGATAGCTAGGCAAAAAATTCGCTATTTAGTTGTTCTAAATGAGAATTTTTTAACACAGGTAGCGACACGTTTAGCCCCCAAAATGATTGAGTATTATTGCGGATTGGTATTATATGGATTTTCTACCTGATGCTGATACGTTATTCTTAGCGACAACGCAGTAGAATATCGTAGTGCCCACAGCGCTCTAGAGCCACACAGCAAGGTACACTTATGTTTTTTTAATGGGATGAATTGGACTCTGAGGTAGTCGGTGCGTTCTTTTACCCGTGGGTTTCGTGTTACTCAACCCACGCTACGAAGTACAGGTTGACGCTGTGCAGCTGATAGCTGACGGCTGATAGCTAATATTTTTACTTTCCTGCAGACGTAAAAAAGCCCGACTATTGCTAGTCGGGCTTTCTCAATTTGGAGCCATGGTGCGCTACTTCGTAGCAACAACGCAGTAGAATATCGTGGTGTCAGCTCTGATCAACTCTCTTCCTTTAACCTAATACCTTTCACCTCGAACCTGCATTTTCACTTTCCTACAGACGTAAAAAAACCCGTCACATTGCTGTAACAGGTTTCTTTTATTTGGAGCCTAGTAATGTCGTAGTGCCCACAGCGGTAGAGAGCCACATAGCAAATGCTAGACCACCATTGTGTCGGGGCGGCCTTGTG
>NZ_JBEOOG010000026.1:0-48020 GCF_040308965.1 Pseudoalteromonas sp. MER144-MNA-CIBAN-0113 | reverse complement strand
GCGTTCAATCTGAGCCATGATCAAACTCTTCAATTAAAAAGTTTTATGTCTTTCGACAGCTCAATGAATTCTGAATTTATTTAATATCTTTCGATATTGAATTGACTGTGCTGCAATTCCTACCTAAGTAGTTATTGCTGTTGGTCACTCAGCTTCTCTTTCGAGAAATCACATTGAGACTCTAAATTTGTTTGCCTCACTACCTAAGTAGCTTGGCTGTTAGAACTCAATCTGTACGAGTGCCCACACAGATGATTGCTTTATATTGTTAAAGAACGTTGCGATTAAAGCGCTTAACTTTATCTCGCTAGGGCTGCGCATATTACGCTTTCCTATTTTTTTGTCAACACTTAATTTTGTTAAACTTGAAAGTTTTTGAAACTAAGTTTTACTCGACTGACTGAGTAGCTCGTGCCTCGCTATGCGTTGGCGTTCCCCGTCTCAGTGGGGTCGCATTATAGGGCGAATCGATTTTAACGCAAGCGTTTTTAAAGGCTTTTTTGCATTTAATTTTTACCCCAAAGATACCCCACCTAGACACACATGTTACCCACAAAACCCTATGGATAACTCATTTTTTTACGCTGTTTACTAAACTATTTACTGTGCTTGTGGTAAGTTGCGCCCGATATTTACAACTCGTTCACTAGGTAACGCACATGACAGATATAATAAATAGTATAAGTGGTCTCTTATGGGGTCATATTTTAGTGTACTTATTAATAGCAGCAGGGCTATTTTTTACAATACGTCTTGGTTTTATCCAATTTGTACAGTTTCCACATATGATTAAAGTCATGTTTCAAAGTCGTCAAGGCTCTGACGGCGGCATTTCTTCTTTCCAAGCATTTTGTACATCTTTAGCAGCCCGTGTTGGTACTGGTAATATGGCAGGTGTTGCCGTTGCACTTTATTTAGGTGGCGCAGGTGCTATTTTTTGGATGTGGTTAATTGCTTTAATTGGTATGGCTACTAGCTTTGCTGAAAGTACATTGGCACAAGCTTATAAAACACGAGATGAAGAAGGTAACTTCCGTGGTGGTCCGGCCTATTATATGGAGTACGGACTTGGTAAGCGTTGGATGGGTGTTGTCTTTTCATTGTGCTTAATTTTAGCCTTTGGTTTAGTTTTTAACGCAGTACAGTCAAATTCTATTGCTGCGGCTTTTGAAGTCGCCTTTGGTATCCCTAACTATATAGTAGGTATCGCTCTTGTTATTGGTTCAGGTATTATTATATTTGGCGGTCTAAAAACCATTTCTCGATTTGCTGAATTAGCCGTTCCATTTATGGCTGCTGCTTACCTTGTGGTTGCACTTTATATATGTGCTGTAAATTACACTGAGTTACCTGATGTATTTATGCATGTGATCAAAAGTGCTTTTGGTATTGAGCAAGCGGGTGCCGGTGCAATTGGTTATGGGGTAATGCAAGCGATGATCCAAGGGATCAAGCGCGGCTTGTTCTCAAACGAAGCCGGTATGGGTAGTGCTGCGAATGCTGCAGCAACGGCAACACCAAACCCACCTCACCCTGCTTCACAGGGGTATGTACAAATGCTGGGTGTATTTGTAGATACTATTATTATTTGTACTGCAACTGCTGCTCTTATTTTATTATCAGAGCAATTAGTGCCAGGCTCAGATGTAACGGGTATAGCGCTTACACAAGCCGCCCTTGAAGAACATGTAGGCAGCTGGGGTGCCATATTTGTAGCAGTCGCTATTTTGTTTTTTGCATTTACATCTATTGTGGCTAACTACTCGTATGCTGAAACGAACTTATTATTCTTAGAACATAACCACGCATCTGGCATGTTGATCTTCAGGTTATTAGTGTTAGGTATGGTAATGTTTGGTGCATTGGGCGAATTACCACTAGTGTGGACATTAGCTGATGTATCTATGGGCTTAATGGCAATAGTGAACGTAATCGCATTATTTATGCTCTCAGGTGTTGTCGTGTGGCTTGCTAAAGATTATAACGCTCAGCGACGCGCCGGAAAGTTACCGACGTTTGATCCAAGTAAGAACGACAAACTCAATAAAACTATTCCAAAAGGTATTTGGCATAAATAATTAATTTTTATACTTCAAGTTAAAAACCCGAAACGGCCATTGTCATTTCGGGTTTTTTATTGATTTAACTTTAAACTAAAAGTTACTGATAACAGTAGTCACTTATAAATTACTAATGTGAAGATAGACGTTATTAAAGCCGCCCAACCTACCTATAAGCTCACCTTATCCAAACATTATAAGCATCCTACAAGTAAATTTAATAACCTATGTAGTAGGTCTCAATGCTTATAACGACATCCCTGCTTAGGTTTATATACATTACTGCATAACAATAATAACTAACACTGCGCTTATTATACCAATCCACAATAATACTCAATCATTTTGCGGGGCTAAACGTGTCGCTATCTGTGTTAAAAATTCTCATTTAGAACAACTAAATAGCGAATTTTTTGCCTAGCTATCAACCCGTTTTTCCTGCCTCAAAATAGACCGCTTAATTAAGCGAATTGGTATTAAAGAGTCTAGTTTATGATTTAGCTAACGACCTACATTACACCTTGATTAACTTGTAAAAAAGTCTGAAGTGTTCAATGACAGTCTATTGGTGAGCCAATAGTATGTATCAGACCTTGCAACAAATCATTATTGCTAACAACAGGGGGGAGTAAATTTATGTGCTTCAAGGGACTTAGTAATAAAGATATGATGATTTAATTAGATTTTACGGAAAGAATATAAAGTGGTGCCCGAGGCCGGACTTGAACCGGCACGACTTGCTAGTCGAGGGATTTTAAATCCCTTGTGTCTACCAATTCCACCACTCGGGCATCGAGTTTGCTAGTTAAAGCGTGTGGAGTAATTATTTGGAGGCGGAACCCGGAGTCGAACCGGGGTAAACGGATTTGCAATCCGGTGCATGGCCACTCTGCCATTCCGCCTAAACATATCAAATAATTTGGAGCGGCACACGAGGCTCGAACTCGTGACCTCGACCTTGGCAAGGTCGCGCTCTACCAACTGAGCTAGTGCCGCATAAAACTTTATCAGTAATTTGTACGTTGGTGCGCGACCATGTCGCGGTAAAACGTTCTGGTAACTGAGTTAGTGCCTCATAAAATAAGTATTTATCAACTTTTAATTAACTTGGTCAATAATTAAAAGTGGTGCCCGAGGCCGGACTTGAACCGGCACGACTTGTTAGTCGAGGGATTTTAAATCCCTTGTGTCTACCAATTCCACCACTCGGGCATCGAGTTTGCTATTTAAAGCAAGTGGATAAAACTAATATGGAGCGGCACACGAGGCTCGAACTCGTGACCTCGACCTTGGCAAGGTCGCGCTCTACCAACTGAGCTAGTGCCGCATCATATTAATTCTAAATAATATTTTTTATAAGTTACATATTGGTGTATGTAACCAAACCACAACGTGGTGCCCGAGGCCGGACTTGAACCGGCACGACTTGTTAGTCGAGGGATTTTAAATCCCTTGTGTCTACCAATTCCACCACTCGGGCATCGAGTTTGCTAATTAAAGCGTGTGGAGTGTTGATTGGAGGCGGAACCCGGAGTCGAACCGGGGTAAACGGATTTGCAATCCGGTGCATGGCCACTCTGCCATTCCGCCTCAATACTAGGTTAGCTTTAAGATAAACTGGAGCGGCACACGAGGCTCGAACTCGTGACCTCGACCTTGGCAAGGTCGCGCTCTACCAACTGAGCTAGTGCCGCTTTGTTTATCTAGGGGGCTATGCCCTCTCAACACGGACGCATTCTACAGAGATTATTAAACGCGTCAACACAAAAAATGCTACTTTTGAACTGTTTGATTATTTTTTATCTAAAATGGTGCGTTATTAGACGTTTACAATCAATTTTTGGTCAATTCTGCCCATGCTGCAACTAAATATTGCACCATAGAACTGAGCGTTAAAAACGTCGCTATATAAAGTAAGCCATAGCTTAAATACATCATCCAGGTATCGTACTGCCAAATTAGGCCAATAATGGCTAACATTTGCGCTGCGGTTTTTAACTTACCCATATCGGATACAGCTACATTGCCGCGTTTGCCTTGCTCAGCCATCCATTCTCGTAGCGCCGATATAACAATTTCACGGCTTATGATAATAAGTGCAGGAATAGTCATATACAAAGATTGATAATGCTCAGATAAAGCAACCAAAGCAGCGCACACCATTACTTTATCAGCAACAGGGTCTAAAAACGCACCAAAAGGCGTTGATTGTTCAAGCTTACGCGCTAAATAGCCATCGAGTATGTCAGTGATTGAAGCAAGCCAAAAAATAAAGGCAGCAACAAAGAATGCCCATGAATAAGGCATATAAAATATCACCAAAAAAATGGGGATAAGAAAGAGTCTAAACGTTGTGAGTGTGTTTGGAATATTCCACATAACTACTTGGATATGTCTTTTTTTCTATATTCGCACATAGGGCTAGCCCTTGTCATGCAAATGGTTAAATATCTTCTCAGCCATGTCAGGACTGATCCCAGGAACTTTCTTTAGCTGTTCTATATTAGCAGCTTTTACGCCTTGCATGCCCCCTAAATATTTTAATAATGTTTGTCGACGCTTTGAACCAACGCCATCTATTTCTTCTAATAGCGACTGAGTTCGCTGTTTTTGACGCTTATTTCGATGTCCTGCAATAGCAAAGCGATGCGACTCATCGCGAATATGCTGAATTAAATGCAGTGCGGGTGCATCAGAATCCATAGGAATAGTTTTACGCCCACCGTCAATAAGTAAAGTTTCAAGGCCTGGTTTACGGCTAGTGCCTTTTGCAACCCCAACTAATAGTGGCATTTTTGCATGCGGCCAGTTTTCAAAGTATTGTTCTGCCCTACCTAATTGGCCTTTACCACCATCAATAAAAATAACATCAGGAATTTTATCTTCATCCACTAACTTGTTATAACGTTTGTTTAGTGCAAATTCCATAGCGGCGTAATCATCGCCACCGGTTATGCCCGTGACGTTGTAACGACGATATTCTTTATTGTTAGGCCCTTGAGAATCAAAGACAACACAACTGGCCACGGTGTTTTCGCCCATGGTGTGGCTGATATCAAAACATTCCATGCGATTAATGTCATCAAGACGCAAGGTAGCCTTTAATTGAGCATAACGCTTGTTTATAGAGTCTTGAGTGCTTTGCTTAACCGTAATACTATTTAATGCGTTTTTATTCGCTAACTGTAAATACTGTGCACGCTCACCACGGGTAACCACTTTAAGCGATACCTTACGTTCACTAATTTGAGTTAGTGCTTCGCTGAGCGCATCACTTTCTTCTATTTCAAATGGTAAGATGATTTCTTTGGCAATGCGTCCTGTTGCTCCCGGTGCTAAGTAATATTGGCCTAAGAAAGAGGTTAAGATTTCCTGCTCCTGTGAGTCTTTAGGCACCTTTGGAAAGTAAGTCTTACTACCCAGCACTTTATGATCGCGGATCATTAGTAGATGAATCCCATTTAAGCCATTTAAATGGGCAAAACCTACAACATCCATTTCAGCAAAATTACCTGAGATAGACTGCTGCTCCTGCATTTTACGCAATAGCATAATTTGGTCGCGAACTTTAGCTGCGAGTTCAAAGTTAAGCTGCTCACTGGCTTTTTCCATTTTAGCGATAAGTTCGGCTATTACTTCATGGGATTTACCGGTTAAAAATTTACGGACATAATCAACTTGCTGCGCGTATTCATCTTCAGAGACTTTATTAACACACGGCGCAGAGCAACGTTTTAATTGGTATTGCAAGCATGGCCGACTACGCGCACGGTAGTAAGCGTCTTCACATTGACGTACCGGAAATATTTTTTGCATTAAGCGCAAACTTTCTGATACGGCTCCAGCGCTTGGAAACGGGCCAAAATATTCGCCTTTTACTTTTCTGCTACCACGATGAAAGGCTAAACGAGGGTGCTTATGATTCGTGAGTAATATGTACGGGTACGATTTATCATCACGTAACAGAATATTATAACGTGGCTGATATTTCTTAATGAGGTTATTTTCAAGCAGAAGCGCTTCTGTTTCTGTATTAGTAAGTGTGACTTCAATATTACAAATATTACTCACTAAAACACGGGTTTTGCTGTCGGTAATGTTGCTGCGAAAGTAACTGCTCACCCGTTTTTTTAAACTTTTAGCTTTACCGACATAAATAACTTGGTTGTCATTATCGAGCATGCGATAAACGCCAGGCTCACTCGATAATGTTTTTAAAAACTGGGCATGATCAAATTCAGACATATATATCGACTAGTAAGAGATATCTATATCAATCATTTTGTAACGTATGGCTAAATGAGTAAGCTCTACATCGCCCCCTACGTTAAGCTTTTCAAACATACGATAGCGATAACTGTTTACTGTTTTAGAGCTTAAATTTAAGCGCTCAGCAATATCCTGTGCTTTTTCACCTTTGGTGATCATCAGCATAATTTGCAGTTCACGCTCAGACAAACTTTGAAATGGGTTTTCATCAGTTCGCCCAGTAACCTGCGCAAGCGCAATTTGCTGTGCTATTTCTGGCGCAATATAACGTTGCCCTGCATGCACGCAACGTATAGCACGCACCATTTCATCAGATCCTGCCCCCTTGGTTAAAAAACCATGAGCACCAATTTGCATAACCTTGCTCGGAAATGGGTCTTCACAATTAACTGTAAGCACAATAATTTTTACATCGGGACAATAACGGCAAATCTTTTTAGTTGCCTCAAGCCCGCCCATACCAGGCATGTTCATATCCATTAATACTATATTTGGCGCATGTTGACGACAAAACTGTACAGCCTCTTCGCCTGTTTTAGCTTCACCTATTACTTTAAAACCACGTATGTCATCAAGAATACGTCTGATCCCTGTGCGCACAAGTTCATGGTCATCAACTAAAAGTACGTTAATCAATGGAACACCCTCACTAGCCTAATAAGATGCAAGTTAACAAAATTAATTTTCAACATTAGCATAGATACGACGAAACCATAACTAATATTATGCTTTCGCCGTCGGTCGCTATGACCCAATATTGTCAAAGCGTATTTACCTATCGTAGGTAAATACGCCATAGTGATTTAAGCTGAGGCTTTTTCACTAAAACGGTCTACCCACAAAGCAATGATACCGTCGCCAGTTACATTACACGCAGTGCCGAAGCTATCTTGTGCAAGGTACAGCGCAATCATTAGTGCCACTGCACCTTCGTTGAAACCAAGCATACTAGTTAATAAACCTAACGCCGACATTACCGCGCCACCTGGGGCACCTGGTGCAGCAATCATAACCACACCTAGCATCATAATGAATGGCAGCATAGCCATTAGTGAAGGTACTTCCATGCTAGGCGATAAAAACATCACAGCCATAGCACAGGTAACTATTGTAATTGTTGAACCTGATAGATGAATAGTGGCACATAATGGGACTGTAAAGTTAGCTACATCTTCTTTAACATTATTTGCTTTACTTGATTGCAAAGAGACTGGAATGGTTGCCGCGCTCGACATGGTTCCTAATGCAGTAAAGTACGCAGGTAGCATGTTTTTAATTAGCTCAATAGGATTACGCTTAAGTAATAGGCCCGATACAATATAAAGCACACTCAACCATAACCAATGCATCACTAATGCGGCAATGAGTACTACACCAAAGGCCTGTAATGTATCAACAACGGTACCTGCCACGGTCATTTCAGCAAACACACCCGCAATGTAAAACGGTAATGCTGGGATAATTACTTTAGCAAGTAAGCCATCTATAATATCGCGCCCTTGATCAGACACCGTTTTTAATGTGTCTAAACCTAGCTGGCTCATACCAATACCAAATACAAATGCTGTGACTAAAGCAGTCATTACACCCATTAATGGTGGAATTTCTAAGTCAATAAAGCTACCTACCTCGGTGACTGCTTCAGCTTCAAATGAAATTCCACCGCTTAGGAACGGAATAATCGCTGTGACTAATAAAAACGCTAAGGTACCGGCAATAATTGTTGAGCCGTAAGCAAAACCAACCGTTTTTCCCAGTAAATGCCCTGACCCTTTAGGCAGCCCGGCAATCCCTGAGGCAATAAAAAACAAAATAATCAGTGGAATTGTAAAACTAATAAGCTGGCCAATAAGCTCTTTTACTGTGTATAAAAGCTCAACGCCAGTTAAGGGAATATAGAGTCCGACTAAAATACCGGCCACAATACCGGCAATTAATTTTAAGATTAACTTCATGGTGATTACTTTATTGAATTTAGATAATGTGTTTTTATCATGTTTTGAATAGTTTGTGTCAATAAACTGTTCAACCGCAGTTCATTTGCACAATTAACCAACAAAATATAAGTATGTAGTGTTGATTTGTTTAAATAACGACTACATAAACAAAAAATACAGTACAAAGTTAAAAACGAACAAATGGCTTCAAGTTCACCTTTTTAATAACTAAAAAAATAATAGGTTGAGTTTTTAGTTCAATCCGTTATAAGCGGAATTAATATATGTTATAGCCAAAGCTTACTTTAACTTTTTTTATCTCACAGTAAAGTAGGCTTATAAAGTTAACAGGCTAACTGTTAATGTGTTGATCAGATTGTACCTAAAGGAACATTATGTCTACTATTTTTGAAGATAACTCACTAAGCATCGGTAACACACCGTTGGTAAAACTTAACCGTGTTACAGGTGGGAATGTATACGCTAAAATTGAGTCGCGTAACCCAAGCTTTAGTATTAAATGCCGTATTGGTGCATCGATGATTTGGGAAGCTGAAAAATCAGGTCAACTTACCAAAGATAAAGAGCTTATAGAGCCAACATCAGGTAACACGGGCATTGCACTGGCATTTGTAGCAGCCTCACGCGGCTACAAATTAACGCTTACAATGCCAAACACCATGAGCTTAGAACGTCGTAAGCTATTAAAAGCACTCGGTGCTAATCTTGTACTAACAGACGGTGCTAAAGGTATGAACGGTGCTATTGCTCAGGCCAAAGAAATTCAAGCATCAGCCCCTGAAAAGTTTATTTTATTACAACAATTTGAAAACCCTGCAAACCCTAAAATTCACTTTGAAACAACTGGCCCAGAAATCTTTGATGCACTTGATGGCAAAATCGATTTCTTTGTTGCAGGCGTTGGTACTGGTGGAACTATCACAGGTGTAAGCCGTTATCTTAAAAAAGAGAAAGGCTTAAATGTAAAATCAATCGCTGTAGAGCCAAGCCACTCTCCGGTAATTAGCCAAACACTTGCTGGTGAAGAAGTAAAACCTGGGCCACATAAGATTCAAGGTATTGGTGCAGGCTTTATTCCTGGGAATTTAGACCTATCAATAATTGATGGTGTAGAGCAAGTCTCTAATGAAGAATGTATAGCAATGTGTCACGAGCTAATGAAAAAAGAAGGGATTTTAGTTGGTATTTCATCAGGTGCAGCTGTGGTTGCAGCGAAGCGTATTGCTGAACGTCCTGAAAATGCAGATAAAAATATTGTGGTTATTTTGCCAAGTGCAACAGAGCGTTACTTATCAAGCCCGATGTTTGACGAAGAGTTTAGCGAACAAGAGCTTGTGCAATAATCGAGCGTTCTGATTAAAAAAGGATGTTTTTTAACATCCTTTTTTATTGCTTTTTTAATAAGTTACTATCTATTTAGTTCGCTCCTCTTTACATCTTCTCCATTCCATCACACACTTTTTGTATAAGTAATCAACCTGACCAAATATGAAAACAATTTTAACCATTTTTGTGCTCATTTTTAGTATTTTGATCGTTGGCTGTAATGAAAATACTAAACCTAAAGAGCAGTACATTGACAATGATCGTCCAGGCGACACTGCTACTGTGTATTTTGATGCGCTTTATAACCAGCATAACTTGCAAAAAGCCAGCGATTTCGCAACACCTAAATTAGCCCGCATAATGAAATCGTATGGGACGGCAAAACAGTTTGCGCGTAGTCTTATTAATTTACAGTACGATGAAGTTGTGATTGAAATTGATATGTCAAATTCAAGCCTGCGAGAACAGTATGGCAATCAAGCTAAAATAAACATCGTGTTTACCGGTTATTTTAATGGTAAAAAAATCGATGATTTCCGCAGCATTGAAATGCTTAAAATAAAAGGTAAGTGGTACGTAGATAAAATCATCGCCGATCCTTACGGGCGCTGATCAGTCATTCAGAGCCTTAGTAACGATAACTGTATATTCGAGCTTAAAAAATACACAACATAAAAAAAGCCTTAAATCATAAATTTAAGGCTTTTTTATTATCTTCTTTATTATCATAACTCAGCGTTAGATGTCTTCTGGTTTAAAGTTATCAACCGCAATAGCCTGCATTCTTAGCTTATTGGCATGATGCATTGCTTCACCATCAACCTTCGTTACGAGCTCGTGTTCAAGTGCGTAATCAATCGCTTGTTCAATATCATAGGTGGCAGGCACCTTGCCTTTTCGTTGCCACTGTTTCAACTGCTTAAATTGATTGTGCATATCGTGCATTGCTAAGAAAGCATTTTCCATAACACCCGTTCCGGCATTTTCATCCACATAACACAAATGGGTAAGTCTATTTCTAAATACCCCTGGTTGAGTCATGTGCTCGCAAATACGCTGGGCAATCGCATCACTTGGTTTGTGATAATGGTTACCTAATGGAAAAACAATACGCTTAAGTGCAAAGTTAATCACTGGATTAGAAAAGTTTTTAAAGAAGCCATCAAATGCTTGGCCTATTGCATATAACGATGTCTCTATAGCATATTTTACAAAAGGCAAATCAGCTTGTTGACGCCCTTCATCTTCAAAACGCTTTAATACCGTTGATGCAATATATAAATGACTTAACACATCGCCTAAACGTGCCGATATCATTTCTTTACGTTTAAGTTCACCACCTAACATCAACATTGCAACATCCGTTGTAAACGCCAATCCTCGGCTCATTCTACCTAATTGTTTATAATAGACGGCCGTCTCTCCACACACAGGCGCTTTGGCAAAGTAGCTGCGAGTCAAACCATGCACCAAGGCCATACTTGCATTACTCAATGCAAATACAATGTGCTTCATTAACAAGCCATCAAATTGCTCAAGTGCAGCATCATCGTCATCCATTGCTGCAACTTCCATTTCTTTTAACACAAAAGGATGACAACGGGTTGCACCTTGGCCAAATATCATAAGGTTACGGGTAAGAATATTGGCGCCCTCTACGGTAATAGAGACGGGAATACCCATATAACCGTGTGCTAAATAGTTATTAGGCCCAACCTGAATCCCTTTACCTGCATGAATGTCCATTGCATCATTCATTACCGTTCGACCCATTTCTGTCATGTGGTACTTTGCAATTGCAGTTACTACTGACGGGCTAAGTTTTAAATCAATTGCACCTGCGGTCATTAATCGGCATGATTCCAATACATAAGTTAGTCCACCAATACGTGCCAACCCTTCTTGTACGCCTTCAAATTGCCCAATTGACACGCCAAACTGTTGGCGTACAACCGTATAAGCCGAGGTCATCTTAGCTGCCAAGTGCCCTGTTGCAGTGCTTAATGCCGGTAATGAAATACCACGCCCAGCACTTAAACATTCAACTAGCATGCGCCAACCACGTCCTGCACCTTGCTGGCCGCCAATAATCCAATCAAGCGGAATAAATACATCTTTACCGTACGTTGTGCCATTCATAAACGCCATGTTAAGTGGGTAATGACGCTCTCCTGTTTTAACACCTGGGTGATCGGTTGGAATGAGTGCACACGTAATGCCAAGCTCTTTTTCATCGCCTAACAACCCATCTGGATCGTACATTTTAAATGCAAGCCCTAACACAGTCGCAACTGGCGCAAGTGTGATATAGCGTTTTGACCAATTTAAACGCAGCCCCAACACTTCCTTACCATCATGCTCGCCTTTGCACACCACACCAGAATCAGGAATACTGCCAGCATCTGAGCCAGCCTCAGGGCCCGTTAATGCAAAACAAGGCACATCGTCGCCTTTTGCAAGGCTAGGTAGCCAGCGCTCTTGTTGCTCAGTTGTTCCGTAGTGCAGTAATAACTCACCAGGACCTAAGCTATTGGGTACCATGACCGTTACGGCGGCTGTTAAGCTTTTAGTCGCAATTTTTGACACTATGGTGGAATTAGCAATAGCAGAGAATTCAAGACCCCCAAATTTTTCTGGGATGATCATTGCAAAAAACCCTTCGGTTTTTAAAAAGTCCCAAACCTCTTTAGGTAAATCTTTGTCTTTTTGTACAATTTTATAGTCATCAAGCATGGCTAATAAAGTTTCAACTTGATTATCTATAAATGCAGTTTCTTTTTCACTTAACTGTGGACGCGGATAGTTGTGTAATTTTTGCCAATCAGGATCACCACTAAATAGCTCGCCATCCCACCAAACATCGCCTGCTTCCATGGCTTCTCGCTCTGTTTGCGATAATGGCGGCAACACCTTTTTAAACATCTTAAAAGTAGGTCGAGTAATTAAATTAAGGCGAATATCTTTAATCGCAAACACAACGACCACCACAACCAGTAATATAATAAATACTGACATGAGCACATTCCTTTTACAGTTATAAAAACATTGATTTAATTATGACCGATCTTAATTTAAATACAATGGGCTGTCAGAGGAGTGCCACTAAATGATGAGCCGATTCTATTGTAATTAAAATATAACGATAAAGTAGAGTTACGCATTTATTACACACAGCAAAAAGCCCACAAAGTGTGGGCTTTTTACTACTTAACTGGTTTTAATTTATGCGATTAAACGCTTAATTAAAACTGAAAACGCATGTTAGCAAAGTAAGCATCGTTATCTGAGTCATCTGCGTTGTTGCCGTAACCCACTTTTAAACCAATGTTTTTATTGATGAAGTGTTGAGCACCAAAGCTGTAGTTGTCTTCTTTATCGTAAGATGCAAATACAGAAGTCGCTTTAGAGAAATAGTAGTTTGTTTCTACGTTCCATTGGTCATCTGCTTCGTCAAGGCTTACAAATGTACCTTCTACTGTTAAGTAGTTACCTTGTTGTAAATCAACAAAGTATTTAGCAGCTACTAAACGAGAATCAAAATCATCATCTGATTCTACAGTGATACCTACGTAATCTGTATCATTTAGCATGTGGTTGTATGCTAAAGAAAAGTATGTAACGTTATCACCATCTTTTTGATCAACAAATCTTACTTTTGCAAGTAAGTCTGGGTTAAAGAAATAACCAGCAGAAAGTGTGTATGACTCGTTGTTAGAGTTGTAATCAGCATTTTGATAAGACGCACCAACAACAAAATCTTCAACGAAGTATTCACCGCCAATAGCAGTTACATCGCCAAAATCATCATCAGCGTAGCTACCAAATACGTTACTTTGCTTGTTAATGTATTCGAATTGGTCGTATGGACCTAGTGTGCTCTTTGGAGAGAAGTAGTAAGTAGAGTCCACGCTGATAGTATCGTTGTTATCAGTATCTGTGTAGTTTAAGTTACTGATTGATTGATAGCTATCTGCAGCGTGTGCAGCACTTGATAATAAAAGACCTGAAATAATAATTGCTAACTTTTTCATAATGAAACATCCCTATGTACATTGTTTTTGTACTTTAACTACATTGCTAAAGTGGGGGTATGCTAACGCCGCGAAACTGAACGAAAACTGAATCAAGCAATTGTATTTGTTAGGGAATTTGTAAGAAAGTGTTGGAGTAATTTATGTTAAAGTAATCGCAACAAGCTGTAAACAATTACTTTAATTTTACACCGATTTTTGTTTGTTTCTATAATGAATACTGGCTAATTATCCTATAAACATCATTTATGTTATCACCAGCTTTAAAGTCCTTGCTAATAGGCGTTGGATCTGAACCTACCCATATTTTTAACTCGGCATCTAAATCAAAGTGCCCCGCACTTTCTTTGCTGAACTTAGTTATCTTAGAGTAAGCAATACTGATCATTTCCATTTTAGAACCAGTCACACCTTGTTTATCTAATAAAATTAGTCGCTTATTAGTAAAGATAAACATATCACGAACTACTTTATACGCCTTTTCAACTCGCTCACCTTCAATAAGCGTATTAGCCAATACTTTTTCTAAATCGGCGTCATCCACTTCACTGGCGTTACCCATTAAACCACTAAATAATCCCATTACAGTTTCTCCTGTTTAAATATTTGATTTTCTAATGTATGGCCATTTACTAACTGCCGATACTGCCAATTATGTTGGCGACAAAATTGCAATAGTGCGATGTCAAGTGAATCGCTAGTTGGTTGATACTCAATCACATACTCTTTATGTTGGCTCATATAAACACGGCTCACACCCTCAATTGCTTGCAGTTGTTGCTCCACATTTTGATATGCTTCACTTAGCATTAAGGTATAAAAGTGCTTATCAGTATTCGCCGCTTTAGTTTGGTGCTCGCTTAATATACCTTTGTCTAAATGTAGTACTTGAGAACATAATCGTTCGAGTTCAGTTAAATCATGAGAGCTTAAAATAAACGTCGCTTGGTCACTTAACTGAGATACCAACTCGCGCACTTCTCTGGCATGAATAGGATCAAGCCCTGCCGTGGCTTCATCTAACATTACAATTTGTGGTGAGCCAATTAATGCTTGCCCTATGGTTACACGCTTGCGCATACCGTGGGATAAATCCCCAGCGCGGTTTTTTGCAATTTCGCTAAGGCCCACTAAATCAAGCACACGAAGTGCCTCTACGTGGCTTTGCTTAGTACTCATGCCTTGTAGCTTGGCATAAAAACTAAGTTGTTTATCTATATTAAAACGCGGATCAAGCTGGGCATCTTGCGGTAATGCACTCACTTTATTAAATAAAGCAGCGCTGCCTGGTTTATGGCCAAGTATTTCAAGCTCTCCCATGCTAGGGGCTATATAGCCGCACAGCAAACTAAATAAAGTAGTTTTTCCTGCGCCATTAGGGCCAACAAGCGCAACGGGAGCACCTTTTTGAATCTCAAAATTCACATTATTAAGAGCCAGTTTTGAGCCGTACGATTTACTTAAATTACGCCCTGTGATTAATGATTTCATAATGAGCTCCTTGCAAAAATACGTTGGGCAACTGCAAGTAACACCGCTGTTTGCCCAAGTGGAATAGCTAATGCGCTCAATAGCGGTAAGTTCTGTCCCGCTAATAACTCTATTTGCACACCAGGGAATAAATAATCAAGCACACTTAATGCGGGTATTTGCCACTCCAGTAATCCAACAATAATGCCGCCGGCTGTGAAATATAAAATAGCTAATACAATAGATAAGCGAGATGAGCTCGCAAAAGTATTAATTAAGCTCATTAAGGCTACAAACGGCGTAAAAGTAACAATGAGTATTAAAAATATTGAAACAGCACGACCAAGGCCACCAGCAAGTAAGCTCGGCTCGCGAAACCCGAGCACCGCCAATGTCGCTATAAGCGTGATGCCAACTAAACAGGTTAGTACCGCTAACTGCCCTAAAAATCGACCAAAGAGTATTTCAAAGCGAGTTGAGCGTAATGATAAAAACCTTAGCGTACCGCGCTCTCTGTCACCGACGGTTTGATCACTACAAATAAATAAGCTAAAAACAGGAAAACTATACAAAGCAATAAGCCAATACATAGCAAATTCGGCTTCAGGCCAATCAAGTAACTTACTTAATCCAATAGAGCCGGAAATATCACGGGCTATTTGTTCAAAGTCTGGCGAGCTGATTATACCTACAGCTTGGCCTATGGGGTAACGTAAAATAACAAGCCACACTAGCGCAAAAGCCGCCAGTGCAATAAGCCCTCGTTTAGTTAAAAACATACGTACCAGCTCAAAACCCGCGATTTGGGTTAAGCGCCCTACGTTAACTGGTGATGGTGTTGCCATTGACTATCCTTAATGACGTTGTTCATAATTTAAAATAAGCGTTATTTAACAACACTAAGTGTAAACACGTTGAATTGCTAGCAAAAAAAAGCCTACTCAGAGGTAGGCTTTGTAACAAATAATGTAATTTAAACAATTAGTAATTATAAATGTTGCTCATAAATAGCTAATGCTTGCTGTAAGTCGGCAATTAAATCTTCAACATCTTCCAAACCAATGTGCAAACGAATAACAGGTCCATGCTCCCATCCTGTTTGCGAGCGCAGCCCTTTCATTGATAGGTTTGCCGTTACTAAGCTCTCGAAGCCCCCCCACGAAAAGCCCATTTTGAAATGTTGTAAGCTATCTAAAAAAGCATCTATGGCGTGTTGATTACCCGCTTTCATTACAAACGAAAATAAACCATTACTGCCGTCAAAATCGCGTTTGAAAAACTCATGGCCTGGGCATGTTGTAAACGCAGGATGGCGAATATGATCCACCAACGCATGTTGCTCAAGCCATTTTGCTACTTCTAGCGCGGCTTTTTCATGCTGATTTAATCGCACTGCCATGGTACGCAAGCCTCGTAGTGCTAAATACGCATCATCTGCACTGGTGCATTGCCCGAGTAAATAAGAGTGTTCACGAAGTGTTGGCCAATACTTTTTATTAGCTACAGCAACCCCCATCATCACATCGGAGTGGCCAACAATATATTTGGTGGCGGCTTGAATACTAATATCAACACCATGTTCAAGCGGGCGATAATGCAAGCCATTGCCATAGGTGTTATCAAGCACTGTCATTACATTATGATCGTTTGCCACTTTTACCATGGCGGGAACGTTTTGAACTTCCATGGTAATTGAACCCGGAGACTCTAAAAACAACATTTTGGTATTGTCTTGAATGTACTCTTTTATGTCTGCGCCAATCATTGGCGGATAATAGGTCGTACTAATACCCAACCCAGCTAATATCTTGTCGCAAAAATCACGGGTTGGCTCGTAAACAGTGTCCACTATTAAAATATGATCACCGGACTTTAAAAATGATAACAGCGTTTGGCTTATCGCTGCCGCGCCACATGGGTATAACGCACAGCCCTCACCGCCTTCGAGTTCGGTAATTGCCTCTTGCAGAGCAAAATGAGTGGTCGTCCCTCTTCGGCCATAAAACAAGGTTTTGTCGCCACGTGTTTTAGCCGCTTCTTTAAGCTCACTCACAGAATCAAACACAATCGTTGAAGCGCGCTGTACCACTGGATTTACTACCCCATGGGTGTACGCTTTTTTGCGCCCTGATGACACTAATTGGGTATTTTTATTTTTGCTCGACATAATTCATCCTTTGCTATGAGTGCGCCAATATTCAATTAAATAACGTGAAATAGAATCTGCTCTAGGTAGCTTTAAATGCTCCCCTTGATGGTGCCAATCTTTAAATTGCGCAAGTTCTTCGCGAGAAAACCACTTTGCATCTTCAAGTTCATCTTGCTCTGTGCTTATTTCATCACTGCTTGCTGTGGCAATAAAACCCAGCATAATTGATGAAGGAAACGGCCAAGGTTGAGAAGCAATATACTCTGCTTTTTCCACGGTAATACCCGCCTCTTCTTTTACTTCTCGGATCACGGTTTGTTCAAGGGTTTCACCAGGGTCAACAAAGCCTGCAAGCGATGAATACAATCCTTTTGGCCAAGTTGCTTGGCGACCCAATAAGCAGCGTTCAGTCCCATCAGAAAATGTTTTAGTTACCACCATAATAACGGCAGGATCAGTACGCGGAAAAGTTTGGTGCAAACAGGCTGCGTTATCACATAAACGTGAATGCCCTCCTTCAACTAAGTGATTTTTAGTACCACAGCGGCCACAAAAACTATGAGTGGCATGCCAGTAACATAACCCACGAGCAAGCGCTGCATTTGAGCCATCTTCAAGTGCTACTTGAGTACCATATTGACGAATATCTGCAAACTGGGCATCACCAATAATAGTTGCTAATAACGACTCTTCGAGTGCAGTTACATCTAGTGCAAATACGGCATTACCTTGCTCATTTGAGCCTAAAAGAATAGCCTGCGTTACATCTAAATGCGCCACCTGTTGGTGAGCTAAGTACACCACCTCAGGGCTACTGTTAGCAAATAAGGTATGATTGCCTTTAACTAAAAGCCATAAACTGTCTGCTGTTTTTTTTGCGTCAACCCAAGCAAGGTCTTTGCGCGCATTTGAGCCTCTGTCTAACGGCATATTACTGTAGTTAAGCATGTAATTCCTTGATACTAATTGAATCTTAAAATTACCATACTCATCCACTAAACCCAATTTATTAGCGCCATAAAAAAAGCCTAAATTAGGCTTAATTAATCTATGTACCCACTGTATTAGAAACTCTCATGTTTAAGGCACACATCCTGCTCAAAAATCAACCAAAGAATGCAGTGTTACTATTTTTTAAAGTAGTAACTGTTTGTCTATTAAATGAAACTGCTCGGCACTTTGCTTTAGCACCTCTGCGGTTAATTTATCGGCACCGTATACATCACACGGAACATTATATTGATTTTTTAAATGCCCCAGTAATAACGCAAAGTCACCATCACCAGAGAGTAAAATAACTTTATCAAGGTTTTTCCCCTGCTCTAGCATATCTATGGTTATACCTACATCCCAGTCACCTTTGGCACTGCCATCACGGCGTTGAATAAACGGCTTAAGCTTTACCTCAAAGCCAATAGCGCGCAAAATATTTTGAAACTGATTTTGCTTTTCATCACCTCGGTATATTGCATAAGCAAACGCACACTCAATGTCGTATTGTTGCTCCATCATTCGCCAAAAGACATTGTAATCAAAGTTTTTACCGTAGCTTTCACGACAGGTGTAATAAATATTTTGTACATCGACAAAAATACCTACACGAGGTTTACTGCTTGGTTGTGAGGTCATTCTTATGTCCTAATGAGTAATACTTGCAATTGCGTGTTAAGTAACCTAAATTAGTTACCAAACCCAATGTAACCAAATAAGGTTACATTTAACAATGTAACCAAATAAGGTTACATTTAACAATGTAACCTAAATTAGTTACATATAAATAATCTATCTGGATTTTTATGATTGGTGTGATCAGCGGCGATATTATTAAATCGCAAAAAATACCTAAACAACAATACGATGCCATGCTTTACCAGCTAGAGCAAAGTTTACGTGCAAATTGCAATAAAACAACATCTTGGGATATTTACCGTGGGGATGCATTTCAACTGCAACTCGATAAAAGTGAACAGTTAGTTACCACCGCTATTCTCATTTATCTACAGTTAAAATCTGCCGGCTATGAATTGCGCCAAAGTATGGCATTGGGCCACATAGATAACCCGGGTACGAGTACAAAAACCGCTACAGGCTCAGCGTTTACTCTCTCTGGGCAGGGATTAGATAAAATGACAAACCAGCGTTTTACATTTGCTATTGCAGATCAATCGGTTGATGAGAGCTTCAAGCTAAACTTAGCGTTTGTCGATATATTACTGTGTAAAATAACCCAAAAACAAGCAAATGCTTTGTATGTGTATTTAACCCATACTAATAACAACCATGCAGCCTTAGCTAAAGAGCTCAACACCAGCCGCGAAAACGTTACTAAGCTACTTAATCTTGCTAACTACCAGCTGGTAGAACGGTTTATTTTACATGCGCAACAATGGCTTAAAGCTATACAGCAAGGACATGACTAATGGAATTTTCACTATTGCTCGTCGCACTGATTATTGGCCATCTACTGGCTGATTTTTATTGGCAACCCATGAGTTGGGTAAACGACAGAAACACCCGTCATTTTAAAGCAAAAAAACTTTACTACCATGTATTGGTTCACGGAGTTACCAGCGCTGTCGTTGTTGCACTTTGGGAATATAGCTTTGGCTGGCAACAACTAAGCAGCGTATTACTGGCCACCAGTATTATTATGATCAGCCACTACTTTATTGATATTGCAAAATCGTATTCAAATAAAGGCGTGGTGCCTTTTTTATTAGACCAAATTGCCCATATCACCGTCCTTGTTGTGATAAGCATTTGGCTCACTGATAATCAGCAATTTACTAACAATTTTATGGCGTTATTGTTCAACGAAAAAGTGCTGTGGGTTATAACTGGTTACCTTATTATTTTAAGTCCCAGTGCGGTATTTATAAGAATGATGTTAGAGCGTTTAACTAATCACTTTTCTAGTGATGGTAGCCTCCCTTTAGCAGGACAAAGTATTGGTATGCTCGAACGAGTACTTATGCTGACATTTATTTTATTAGATCAGTTTGCTGGGCTTGGGTTTTTAATTGCCGCCAAATCCGTGTTTAGATTTGGCGACTTAAGTGCCAGCAAAGATAAACAACTCACGGAATATGTGATGCTAGGCACGTTACTGAGTGTTAGCGTTACGCTGTTTGTTGGCCTAGGCATTAATTACTTACTGATAAATTAAAAACAAAAAAAGCGCTAACCTTAAAGCTAGCGCTTTTTTTGCAGCTGCGTTTAACTAAACGCAGTGACAATTAGTCGTTATTTGCTGGACGACGACGGCGCTGACCAGTGCCCCCTACCGATTGACGCTTTGCCCAAGGGTTTTGTGCATTCTCGTCTGTTTTTGCTGCTGGCTTTTTAGAGCCACCACGACGTGGGCCTGTACCATTGCCACCATTGTTAGGCTTTTTGCTATTAGGTTTGCTGCTATCAGATTTAGGCTTATTAAATGGTTGTTTTTTCTTTGGCTTTTTAGCAGGCAGTGGGCGAGCATCGAGGGCGCGCTCAGCAACAGGGTTAGCCGGTTCAAAGCCTTCTTCTTCAGCACGAGGAATTAACTCGCCAATAAAGCGTTCAATACCGTATAAATCCACTGCATCGTCGACCGTTACAAACGAAATGGCATGCCCTGATGCACCCGCACGACCAGTTCGGCCAATACGGTGAACATAATCTTCATATACATTAGGTAAGTCGTAGTTAACTACGTGTGGAAGCTCAACAATATCTAAACCACGGGCAACAATATCGGTTGCCACTAATACGCGCACTTCACCACTTTTAAAGCCTTCCAATGCTTTAACACGTGCGCCCTGAGATTTATTACCATGGATTGCTGCGCCAACAATATCATCACGTTCCAGTTGCTTAACTAAACGGTTAGCACCGTGTTTAGTACGGCTAAATACCAGTACTTGTTGCCAATTGTTGCTACGAATTAAATGGCTTAATAAGGCCGTTTTACGCGCTTTATCTACTGCGTACACGCATTGAGTCACGCTTTTAGCAGTGGTGTTTTTGGCAGCGACTGAAATTTCAACCGGATCGTTAATTAACCCTTTGGCCAATGCACGAATGTCGTCAGAAAAGGTTGCTGAGAACATTAAGTTTTGACGTTTTTCAGGCATTTTTGCAATTAAGCGTTTAATGTCGTGGATAAAGCCCATGTCTAACATACGGTCGGCTTCATCTAAAACCAGTACTTCAACGCTATCAAATTTAACCGAGTTTTGATTGTGTAAATCAATTAAACGCCCAGGTGTGGCCACCAAAATATCAACCCCTTTGCGAAGGCGTTGCATTTGAGGGTTAATTTTTACACCACCGTAAACCACAAACGAACTCACATCAGAATGCTTAGCGTACTCTTCAACGTTTTCGCTTACTTGCAAGGCAAGCTCTCGGGTTGGCGTTAAAATAAGCGCACGAACATGATTACTTTTTGCTTTAGTGCCCGACGATAAACGCTCAATTAGTGGCAAAGTAAAACCAGCGGTTTTACCGGTACCTGTTTGTGCTGCGGCCATTACATCGCGACGCGCAATAATTGCTGGGATAGCTTGAGCCTGAATAGGCGTTGGCGTTTCATAGCCCTTTTCTAAAACCGCATTAACTAAAGACTGTGATAAACCTAAACCATCAAAACTCATATAAACTCTCTATTTCAAATTAGGCCAAAGTGGCCAGTTGCGCGCATTATACCTTTAGTAGCTCAGAATGCATGCCATTATTTACTTTGTGTCAAATCAATACACACAAATACTAAAAAAGCGGCTAAACAGCCGCTTTTTATTTACCTGAGCATTACATATGCTAAAGGATTATTTTACACCTAGCTCACGTAAACGCTCTTGTAAGTAGCTATCTGCTGTGTAGCGTTCAGATAACACCACATCTGGACGAGGATGCAAAAACAAAGGTAATGAAATACGTGATTTGGTTGTTGCTTTACCCGATGGATTAATTACACGGTGAATCGTTGATGGGAAGTAGCCACCTGATGCTTCTTGTAGCATGTCACCAATATTAATAATTAAACTACCAAAATCACATGGCACATCTAACCAACCGCCATCGGTTTTTTGTACTTGTAAACCTGGCTCGTTTGACGCTGGTAATACGGTTAATAAGTTAATATCACCGTGCGCAGCAGCACGAATAGCACCTGGCTCTTCATCACCTGTCATTGGCGGGTAATGTAAAATACGCAACAACGTTTGCTCAGACTGGGCAATCATATCTTTTAAATCGATAGAGAACTTAGCACGAACTTCTTCAGGCGCTTCAGCCTGAACCCAGCTTAATAATGTTGCCGCAAACTCATTAGCTAAACGGTAGTACTCACGCACATCAGCCTCTAATTGTGCAGGAACACGGCCTTTAGGGTAAACATGAAAGTACTCTTTAATGTCTTTTACTGTATGGCCTTTAGCAACTTCTGATACCGACGGTGGAAAATAGCCATCTTGCGTTTCTTTTGAAAATAAAAACTCATGCTTTTGCTCTGAGTTAAAAAAGTCTTGCCAATTTTTATAAATAGACTCAACTAAAGATTGCGGAATAGGATGGTTTTTTAATACGCCAAAACCAGTATTTCTCAACGATTCAACAAATTGCGCAGCCGCATCGTCCGCTTTATAATCAACTGTAGGTAATTGCATGGTACATTCCAGTAAGTAGGTTGTTAGAAGCCATTTACCAATTCGCTTGAGTGTAGGTATATTTAACGATAAAAAAATAAAGTTCTAACTAAGCAAAAAATTATATCTAGTTGTTCTAAATAAAATTTTTTTAATAACGTTAGAAAATGATTTAAACCGTTAAATTATTCAAATATTTATACGAATTGGTATTACATTCAAATATAGCTGAACTACTTAATTCAAGTAATAAAGACTGCATTTTTATGCTGTGCGAGGATAGACAAACCCCTTTGAAATTATAAGGACATATGTCCGCACTTAATTGGTAAGCCCTTTCTAGCTTGATCAAGATCAAAACAATAGCTGTATTGAATTTTCACCCCATCGTACCAATCTCTTATTTATCAGCACCACACACTTTATCAATTAGTTAAGGCACTCTAATGCGACAAAAAGTCTCTTTTAAAAGCGGTGAATTAGAACTTGCTGGACAACTTGAACAGCCCTCTGGTGAGGTGAAATTTTATGCCTTATTTGCCCACTGTTTTACCTGCTCTAAAGATGTAGCGGCTGCAACACGAATAAGCCGCGCACTCACTCAGCAAGGCATTGCCGTATTACGCTTTGATTTTACAGGGCTTGGTAATAGCGACGGTGACTTTGCTAACAGTAACTTTTCATCAAACATTCAAGACTTAGTGGCTGCTGCCAATCACTTAAGAACACACTTTAAAGCACCTCAGTTATTAATAGGTCACAGCTTAGGTGGTGCTGCGGTGCTTGCAGCAGCAGAGCACATACCCGAAGTGTCAGCTATTACGACCATAGGCGCGCCATCAGATGCCCAGCATGTTACTCATAACTTTGCTGCTCATTTAGATGAAATAAACCAATCGGGTGAAGCAAAAGTGTGTTTAGCTGGGCGTGAGTTTACGATTAGAAAGCAATTTATAGATGACATCGCCAAATACGATAACAGCCATATAGGTAAGCTTAAGCGTGCTTTGTTGGTTATGCACTCTCCTATTGATGCCACCGTGAATATTAGTGAAGCCGAAAAAATTTACGCCGCTGCCAAGCATCCAAAAAGCTTTATAAGTTTAGATAATGCCGATCACTTACTCAGCAATAAAGAAGACGCTAACTACGCAGCCGACGTCATTGCTACGTGGGCTAATCGCTATGTTGAATACGAGAAAACACCCTATAGTGCAAAATTAACTAACGGCAGTGTATTAGTTGAAGAAAAAGATCATCAATTCACTCAACACGTGAGTACTAAAAACCATACATGGCTTGCTGATGAGCCTACTGATGTTGGTGGTAAAAACTTAGGCCCAGACCCTTATGATCATTTACTCGCTGGGCTTGGAGCTTGTACTGCAATGACACTTCGCATGTATGCAAGTCGCAAAGAGTTGCCGCTAGAGCACATAAAAGTAGAGCTCAACCATACCCGCAATTACAACCAAGATTGTGATGATTGCGAAAAAAGCGGCAATTTAGAGGCCATTATCCGCAAAATAACCTTACAAGGTGATTTAACTGACGCTCAGCGAAATCGATTACTCGAAATAGCCGACAAATGCCCTGTGCATAAAACGCTACATAATAGTCCACTGGTGGTTAGCGCATTAGTGGGGTGACGCACAGCTGTGGCTGCGCTATCTTAGATGTTCATTAATGTAACCTCACAATCTGAGATAAAATATAGAGGTTGAATAATAGGTACAATTCTAGTAGCTTGTTAGTAAAAATTATATAACCAAGGATAGGTATAAATAGTATGAATAAAAATACTTACTATGAGCGCAATAACTTTTCAATTTACGAAGTAACAAACAAAACAGGTATCGAGTTAACTTTATCTGAACTAAAACAAATTGAAATAGCTATGCTAATTACCCCAAAAGCATTAACAACTTTTATTAATATATTACACAACCCTGCTAACTTAGATGAAAAGAAAAAAGAAAAATTCGAATCAATTATGAAACAATATGGTTTTATTAATTCAATTAATTTTGAGGCAACACGAACATTTCTAATTCGCCAAGCACGCAAAATAATAAACCTTATCGGCTCCATGCTTTTAACCCCTCATAAACTTTATAAATGCACAGGGTTTGGAGATGCTACTTATTATGATAGATATGGAATTATAGGGTTTGGTAAGAGCTTTTTCGAAGTAGGAACTGACAGAAAAGTTGATACTATCGTTCACGAGTTTAGTCACGCGGTATGGACTTCTGAAGATACAGCATATAACGCTAGAACAGCTATGAAAGAGCTTAATATAATCGCTCGAAACGCACGAATAAACCAAAGCGCCCAAGATAGAAAAGAAATTCTATCCTCTTCATACGCATTTGAAAGTGCAGTACGAGCAGCCCAATGAAAAGAATTATTATTACTATATTTTGTTTGATTAGTTACTCATCGTTTGCTACCGAAGAAGCTATCGAAAGCCCTATCGCGACCTCCTCTTTCACTTTTTGTCATATAGATACTAAGTGTACAACGAATATCAGATTAGCTAACACAACACCATATAAAGTTAAGCTAAGCTCTCTCGCTTTTAATAAGCAAGGAATCGATTTAAACTCGATGTATGTATTTGAAGAAGATAGGTATTACGATTTAAAAGAGAATAACTTAGATACAGGTATGTCAGAGCAACCCATACAGGGACGCAGACGCGCCTACAAGCAATTGTCATCATTAGAATTCGAGCCCCTAGAAGTCAAATTTATTGAACTAAAAGGCATAGAAAAGAGGTTTGCATTAGATCCAGGTAAGAGGTATCTGGTGGGGACACTTACCCCATTTGTAAACTTGTACATTAATGGTAAATTTGCCGATATCATCACAATTAGAACAAACTATTCACTTTTAACAATTCCTACAGAAGATATGGAAATAAAGGAACAGCCAATAAAGCAGTTTGCTACGCCCCAAGGGTAACCTGCAATAAATATACATGCTTTGTTTGATCGCACTAAAAATTCTGCGTCAGCTTAAACCTTTATATATCAAGCCAGCATAATGTTGGCTTGAAATATATCTTAGCTAATTATTTAAAAACGCCGCTACCTCTTTACTCATTCTATCCACCAGCCATTTAGGGCCGCCATCGTACATATCGTTATGACGTGATTCTGCTATCAACGTTTGTGTAACAGGATAAACGGTTAACTCTTTATCGGTTAAAAGCACGTTCACATCGGCTGGGTAATCACTACCTCGAAGTGTGAGGACATGTATGTTTTTATTGCGTGGCAATAACATGCGGCGGTGATCGAGCGTAATTAATTGGCTTACTTCACTTGGGTAAATAGCTGTATACAAGGCTGAGATATCCTCACCATTTGAGTGACCAAATAAAGTGAGTTTTGTAAAATCATACTCAGGGTATTTAACACTTAGCTCGTTGACTAAAAACTTGAGTGTTACAACACCCCGGTGCCAATTTTCCATACGGGTAGTCAGGTATGGCTGCGCACCATTAAGTGCAGGGTCACTTTTAAGCTCATGCGCTACCGCAATGCTTAAATAGCCTTGCGCATAAATAACTTACTCGCAAAAGTGTATTCATTGTGGCTAATGCCATACCCCGCATTTATAAATACCACTAGGCATTTGACTTGCGCGCTGCACTTAAGGTGGTTAGCTGGTAGGGTAATATTTACAGGTATAGAGCGATTACGACTATCATCAATGATTGCACCGTCTTGGGCATAACCTGATGATGTAAATAGCATAGTGCTTAAAGTCAGAGCACTTAACATTAAACGCTTTTTTATAATTTTTAACATGCATTTCATTGTATTATCTATATATTTTTAACTAGTATTAATTTTTATTATAAAGGTTAGCGCGCGCCTTTACTAATTTATGCGATAATAGCGATTATTGTTTTACTATTATTGCAAAAGAATCCATTCATGAAATCATACAGCAGCATTGAACAGCGCATCGATATTCTACAAAGCAGAATTGAAGCCTACCAAGAAGAAATTAAAGTGTTACAAGCCGAGCCGAAAAGTAACAACGAACGTATTATTTTTAAGTTTATTGAAACCGGCAGTACTGGTAAAACCAAAGACTTTGTCAGAGAGCTTGGGATTAAATCACCGCGTGATAGCTTATATTCATCAGGAGATGTAACTAAACTGATTAAAGATGGCGCGGATGATATTTCGCCTGAGCTACTGAGCATAGCTCGCGCACTTGCTAGCGCGCGCAACAAAAATGGCCCTGCTTGCTAATAGCAAATATAATAACGGATTAGCCGTAAGCTCTTGCGGCTAAACTGCAATTGTATTTCATCGATAATAATTGCAGTTAAATTTGCAGTTACTACAACTTATTGTGCTGATTGGTCTTCGTAACCGAAGCAACAGTAATACATGCAGATGTGTGTGAACTGCTTGCAATTAAAGCTGCCAATCAATACCTGCCTTACTTAACTTCCACACCAAGCACCGTGCTATAAACCTTTGAGTGCTAGTTTTGCCATACTGGTCAAGGTGTTTATCATTAGAGTTAAGGTACTCCTTATAAACTTGTAAGTTAATTCAATGGCCTTAAAGGGTAATCCACAAAATGAGAGAATGTGCCCCAAAATACCTCTTACATCTTCGGCGTTACCTTTTGATATATCAATACTGTCTGCTAACACTTTTGCAATTTTATCGTAAACCGTAAGGGTATTTGAAATATCAGCTTGTATCGCATGTAATCTGCCTGACGCATGTAAATGAGTTATTATCGCTTCGCCGATTGTTCTTGCCCAACGAGTTGTGGGCCTAGCTTGCAAGCGCTTATCATAATCAAGTTTTACTTGTCGTCTTAATCTAGATTCCTTCCCTTTATTGATTGCAGCATAGCTCTTAAAGCAACTAGCAGTATGTAAATACCCTGGTGTTTTTACTGTCATACTGTGAGCTTTTGCTGTTATCGCCGGTGCACCATGCAATATGTATTCATCCTCGGTATGCACAAAAGGCCATACAGGCACTAGCGGAACTGGGTCGCCAGCATGGACACAACGATATACACTATTATCGGTCGCATAAACAGTTTTTAGTGCAAAGCTTGGATACCCCACTCTAGGTGCACCAAAGGTATATAGTTTTACATTTGCGTTAAAGTGTTTCTTTAACCAGTTTGTAGCTAGATTAGCTAACGCGCCTCCTAAGCTATGACCAACAACATGAATATTTAGACCTGTTCTTGATTGCGAAGCGGCTAATTTGAAGTAATCTTCAAGCTGCTGCTTTAATGAATTAAAAGTGTTATTAAATCCAGCATGAACAGGTTGCCCATTAGCGCATGTATTCACACCACAGTGTAAATCAGTAATAACATCACGCTTCTTTTCCGTCCCTCTTAAGGCTATTACAAAGTCACCTTCAAATGGCCCTCGTTTGCCTTTTGTTATGCAACCGAAAGGAGTCGTATGTTTAAATATTCTTTCTAAAACACTGCCACTAATTGCTTGCAAATTATCACTTTCAAAAGAAAACCCTACTGCCAACCTACTATGGTAGAGACTTTTTTGAGTTCCGCCGTTACGGTTTACATCATAAGCTACCGAAGCAAACAATGCTGCTAACTCCGGTGTTAATACATTCATATTTGTACTCATTCCAATATCCTTATTATAAAATTCCGCTTATCATCCGTTCAAAATCGGCTTCAAGATCTATTAAAACAAAATCCTCGTCCCATCGACAGATACTTTTTGCACAGTACGAATTCTGACACGATGTACCTTTAAAAGAAAAAAAAACTTCCTCATTAATAATGTCGCCATTCAACGAGTTCAACTTATCGACATACTCTTGAATAACAGAAATTCCACTAGGGTTACTTGACCATAATATAAAGTTGTCGCCACCGTATTGAGCTGTAATTTCCTGCCATCTTATTTTCTCTGCTATTAGCAAAGCAGGCTGACTGGATCTCAAGCTCATTTCTGGCATTTCAAATTCGCCATTGCTATCTGTAAAACACTCATCTTTTGTGTATTTACCATCAGAATAACTAAGTGTTCTTAATATTCTTACATTGGCAAGAGGCGCACCATTATTAACTAAACGGCCTTTCACTTCGGGACATAAATGTACTTTGTGAGTACCAATATGATTATTGATCTTTCTTAATATTTCAGAAAATGACATCAGCAAACCTTAAAGTTACCGTTAGCTGACAAAGTAGGAAATATTCCATATTTATATTGCCAACATCCATGTAAAAAAAGCAATATAACAAAAAAATGTAAAATTGCAAATTAGCTAAAATAACAGCTACTCTTGCATCTTTCTTTTGATCACATATCCTGTGAGATCTTGCATAAATTAAGCAACTACTATTGCTCCACTCTCCTATCTAACAAGTGTTTAGTTTGCTTCATATTATAAAGGTTCTTTAATAGTTACCTTTTAAGTTTCGCCTTTGACAAAAACAGCCCCCATTCAAGTTGATATATTTTTTATTCTGGTTTAGCTATCATGACCAATAAACTTGTATAGATCATCATTGTTAACTTCTTGAAAATTTTCTTTCCAACGGCATATACTAATGCCTTTATATTCATGAAAAAGATCATTATCCTTAAAAGAGAATAAGATTTCTTCGTCAGAAATATCACCATTTAAGGTCCGTAACTTCTTTGCGTATGCAGGTTTCGTGTTTATACCTGAATTCTCACTTGACCATAATAAGAAAACATCATTTTCATAATGTGCAAATATCCTCTGAGAAGTAAATCTTTCAGCTATTAGCAAAGCAGGTTGGCTGGATCTTAAGCTCATTTCTGGCATTTCAAATGCGCCATTGCTATCTGTAAAACACTCATCTTTTGTGTATTTACCATCAGAATAACTAAGTGTTCTTGATATTTTTACATTAGCAAGAGGAGTTCCGTTATTAACTAAACGGCCTTTTACTTTGGGACATAAATGGACTTTATGAGTACCAATATGATTATTGATCTTTCTCAATATTTCAGAAAATGACATCAGCGAACCTCCAAGTTACCGTTAGCTGACAAAGCAGGAAAGACTCCATATTTATATTACTAACATCCTTGTTAAAAAGTGAACATAACAAAAACATATAAAATTGCAAATTAGCTTAAACAACAGCTAATCTGGCATCTTTCTTTTGATCACATATCCTGTTAGATCTTGCATAAATTAAGCAATTACTATTGCTCCACTCTCCTATCTAGCACCTTTATAATAAGCCTAATATTATAAAGGTGCTTTAATAGTTATTTTTTAGTTTCACCTTTGATCAAAGCAGCTCCCCGATTCAAGTTAATATATTTTTTTGTTCTTGGTTTAGTAACATGAGTAATAAACTTGAACTGATAACTTCCTGAAAATTTTCTTTTTAACAGCATGTGCTAACACCATTATGTTCATAAAAGATGATTGTCTTAAAAGAGAATATTTCTTCATCAGAAATATCGCTAAAGCGCTTTTCATTTGCTGTAAAGTTTGAAAATGACTGATGGAAATAATGACTTTCTTTAAATAACTCGCTCATAAAAATAAAGCACCTAAATTGGGTTATGCAAAACAAAAAACCCCTTAGGTATTTAGCCTAAGGGGTTTTGATCTAACTAAAAGCTAGCTTTATTCTGCGCTTGGTAATTCTTTCTCAACTACACTAATTGCAAGCTCTGTCAGCGAATCGCTGTTTGCTTTGCTAGGAGCATCGGTTAATAAACACGATGCTTGTGTGGTTTTAGGGAAAGCAATAACGTCACGAATGTTATCAGTACCACATAGCAACATAACTAAACGGTCTAAACCGAACGCTAAACCAGCATGCGGTGGTGTGCCGTATTTAAGTGCATCAAGTAAGAAGCCAAATTTATCTTGCTGCTCTTGCGCTTCAATACCTAAAATTCTAAATGCTGCTTCTTGCATATCTGCATTGTGAATACGTACCGAGCCACCGCCCACTTCATAGCCGTTTAATACCATATCGTAAGCATCTGAAATAGCCGCTGCTGGGTTTGCTTCAAGCTCACTGGCACTAATATCTTTTGGAGCAGTAAATGGATGGTGAACGGCGTGTAATGTGCCTTCGTCATCTTCTTCAAACATTGGGAAGTCAACAACCCAAAGTGGTGCCCAGCTATCTAAATTAGTGATTTCTAAATCAATACCAATTTTTAAACGAAGTGCGCCCATGGCTTCATTTACGGTGTTGCGTTTATCCGCACCAAATAAAATGATATCGCCTGTTTGTGCATTAGTACGTTCAAGTAACTGCGTGATCACATCTTCATTTAAGAATTTAGCGATTGGCGATTGCACGCCCTCAACGCCTGCATCACGGTCATTTACTTTCATCCATGCTAAACCTTTAGCACCGTAAATACCGATAAACTTAGTGTAATCATCTAGTTGCTTACGAGAAAGTGATGCGCCACCTGGTACCGTTAGTACTGCAACACGGCCTTTTTCATCGTTTGCTGGGCCTGAGAATACTTTAAATTCTACGTCTTTTACTAAATCGGCTACATCAATAAGCTTCATTGGGTTACGTAAGTCTGGCTTATCAGAACCATATAGGCTCATTGCCTCAGAGTAAGGCATAATTGGGAAATCACCTAAATCAACATTTAGTAATGACTGCCACATTTCACGGATCATTTTCTCTGTCATACCACGTACTTGATTAGAGCTCATGAACGAGGTTTCTAAATCTATTTGAGTAAATTCAGGTTGACGGTCAGCACGTAAGTCTTCATCACGGAAACATTTAACAATTTGGTAGTAACGGTCAAAACCCGACATCATCAACAATTGCTTAAACAACTGTGGTGACTGTGGTAATGCGTAAAAGCTACCTTTATGAACACGACTCGGTACTAAGTAATCGCGAGCACCTTCAGGCGTTGCTTTAGTTAGCACTGGCGTTTCGATATCTAAAAAGCCATTTTCATCTAAAAAGCGACGTACAAAGCTGCTTGCTTTAGCACGTAATTTAATGCGGTCGCTCATTTCTAAACGACGTAAATCTAAGTAACGGTATTTTAAACGACGCTCTTCTGAGTTCACTTGGTTAAAATCAAGTGGCATAGGCTCAGAGCGGTTAATAATCGTTAAACCCGTGCCTAAAATTTCTACTTCGCCGGTTGCCATGTCTTTATTTACTTGGCTATCTGGGCGAGCGCGTACAATCCCTTTTAACTGAACACAAAATTCTTGACGAAGTTTGTTAGCTGTTTCCATTAGTCCTTCAACTTCCGGATCGAATACAACTTGTACTAAACCTTCTCTATCACGTAAATCGACAAAGATAAGTCCACCAAGGTCACGTCGTTTGTTGATCCAGCCACATAGTTCAACTTCCTGATCTACGTGAGTTTTATTTAGCTGTCCGCAGTATATAGAGCGCATAGTTTTCCTGTCAGATAAAAGGCATATAGCGGTTAAACACCGTTGTTTTAAAAGTTTTTATAAACACCAAAATGAAAATAAAACCGCTAGCAATTCAAAATAATCAAATTAAGCCCTGCATTATACCCAAGTCGGTTGAAGATGCTAGGGCGTGTTTACCTTTCGGGGTTGAATTTACAGCGCACCGTTTTGTTATTTGTTACACTACAAGCACTTTATAACAAGGCTTTTGTTTGTATGCTTTATATTGGATGCCCGCAGTGGTCGAGCAACGCATGGAAAGGAAATTTATTTTCACGCCAGTGTAAAAATGCCGATATGCTTAGCGAATATGCGCAGTATTTTAATTCGGTAGAGGGTAATACTAGCTTTTACGCCGACCCCTCGCCTGACACTGTATTACGCTGGGCTGCGAGTGTACCTGATGAGTTTAAATTTACCTTTAAGTTTCATCGGCGCTTTAGTCACGAACTCCAACTTACTAACGTGCAACATGAGCTAACTAATTGGCTTAATTTATTCGGCCCTCTATTTGAAAAAACAGGGCAAATAATGCTGCAATTACCTAAAGCGTTTGCGCCACAACATTTAGCTAAGCTTGCCGCTTTTATAGATTTACTTCCTAAAGAGCTAAACTATGGGGTTGAGGTACGCCACCCTGATTTTTTTAAAAAAGGTGAGGCCGAAATCGCACTTAATCAGCTTTTAATGGCACACAATATAAATCGAATTGCTATGGATACTCGGGCGCTCTTTGCGGTAAAGCCAACCACCGAAGCGCTAATAGACGCCCAACAAAAAAAGCCCCACTTACCAGTGCACGCTATTGCTACGGGCTCGCAGCCTATGGCGCGCTTCGTTATTGCTGATTTAGAAAACGATTATAAGACCTTTTATCAGCCTTGGCTTAGCAAAGTAACCCAGTGGCTCGATGAGGGCAAAAGCCCCTATGTGTTTTTTCATACCGCTGATAACCGCGAAGCACCCTTACTGGCTCGCCAGTTTTGCCAAGATTTGGGGTATAATCACAACGTACTCAATCCATTTAGTGGCGAAAAAGAAGCCCACCAGCAAGCACTTTTTTAAAAATAAATTCAAAATACAGAGACAATAATGAGTGAATACGCACGTTACTTTACCGGCTACCCTGCCAATATCGTTGAGCAAGTATTAGGACTAATAAAAGCAGGAAAGGTAAGTGAGTATTTACTTAAAAAGTACCCGCAGGCGCATCGTATTACCAGTGATAAGTTACTGTATAGCTACGCCACTGAGCTTAAAAAGCAATATTTAAAAAACGCCCCGCCATTTGGCCGCGCTGCGTTTAAAAAACAAGGTGATATGGTTACCAATGCGCTCGGTACCCACACGTACCGTATGCAAGGTAAAACCCGCAAGCATGATTTAGCAATAAACAGCGATTTACTGCGCGGCCCCGAGCCATTATTAAAAGCATTAGTGGTGCACGAACTCGCGCATTTTAAAGAAAAAGACCATAACAAAGGCTTTTATAAATTATGCTGCCATATGGAGCCGCAGTACCATCAGCTAGAGCTGGATTTACGGATTTTTTGTGTAGCTATTGCGATGGGTGAGAATCCTTATGATTGAGCGGTCAGCAGTCAGCAGTCAGCGGTCAGCGGTCAGCGGTCAGCGGTCAGCGGTCAGCGGTCAGCGGTCAGCGGTCAGCGGTCAGCGGTCAGCGGTCAGCCAAAATTCAATGACACACGAGTTCATAATGAAAGCCCTCGTTAATAAAAAACGCGATACTAAATCGCGTTTTTTTATAATTTACTGATAGCTACAAACTGACAGCTCAAAAGCTCGTTGGGTTTCGTTTTACTCAACCCAACCTACTTAAAACGTTAAAGCCCTAATTCGGCCATAAAGTCGTCGTCGCTATCATCTTGCTTTGGCTGTTTTGCTTTTTCTTTATCCGCTTTTTGCTTGGCTTCGTTTGCGATAATGTCGTCTGGGTCTACAGCTTCTACAATGTCAAAATCGTGAAGTTTAATAAACTCTGTTTTATCCATCGCTAATTCTAAATAGAAGATATTTTGATTGCGAGTCGTAAACGTTACACGGCGAGCTTGCGGGCGATCCATAGTGGTATCAACCGATATTTGCACTTGTTTATTAATAGCCATCATTTTTGGCTGATTTTGGGTAATAGAGGTATGAAGTTGTTCACGCACTTTCGACGTGAAGTCGCCCACTATTTGGTTCATCAACTCACCCATCACGTTTGAAACGTCATCAGATAAGTGACTATGCGCGATTTCGTCTTCTGGCATGCCCATATTACGCATGTAATCGCCATAAATTTCCATCGCCGCTTGCGCCGTAAAGTTGGTAACAACTAAGCCGGTAAAGCCCCCGTCAAATAAAACAAAACAACCTATGTCTGGTCGCATACAAGTACGCGTTATTTTTTGTACCATGGCTGAATAGCTGATCTCGTTGCCGCTGGCTGATGAAAGTACACCCGTTACTGAGTGGCATAATGTTGCTAATATATCGTCGGTACTAATAACCTTACTTTTGCTCATTTAATAATCTCTTTTATACTTATTCTTCATAATTCTAGTCAAGCTACTGAATTTATCACTGACTATCCAGCATAAAATGTTAAAATAGCACTATTATTTTCAAAGAGACTGCCTTCGTGAGTATAAAAGACAGTATTTATGCCTCTGAGCAACAAGTAAAAGACTTTAGTTTTGATCAAAACGTGGTTGAAGTATTTCCCGACATGATCCAACGCTCGGTACCCGGTTATGCCACTATTGTAAGTACTATGGGAAAATTAGCGGGTGAGTATGCTCAGCCTAATTCTAACCTGTACGACTTGGGCTGCTCATTAGGGGCAGTAACCTTAAGTATGCGTCGTAATATTAAAACCGATAGCTGCCAAATTATCGCCGTAGATAACTCACAAGCCATGGTTGAACGTTGTAAGGTCCATTTACAAGGATTTAGATCAGACGTTCCTGTAACGGTTACCTTAGGTGATATTAACGAGCTTGATATACAAAACGCGTCGGTAGTGGCAATGAACTTTACCCTGCAATTTATACCACCTGCGCAGCGCAAAGCGGTACTTGAAAAAATATACGCTAATTTAAAGCCCGGTGGCGTTTTGTTATTAAGTGAAAAAATTAAAGCCGAAAACGAGCAGTGCGATAACTTACTGATTGACTTGCACCACGACTTTAAACGCCATAATGGCTACTCTGAGCTTGAAATAAGCCAAAAGCGTACTGCCATTGAAAACGTAATGCGCCCCGATACACTTAGTACACATACACAACGTTTAAGCGACATTGGTTTTAGCCAAACGCAAGTGTGGTATCAATGTTTTAATTTTTGCTCAATGGTAGCAATTAAATAATTTAGAGAGTGACACATGTCTGCATGGTTTAACCAATTTTACGCTGCGATTGCACAAAGCCCACTTAGCCACTGGCTAGAAACCTTGCCTGCGCAATTAAAGCATTGGCAACAAGAGGCAAGCCATGGCGATTTGCCACAATGGCAAAAAGTGCTGAAAAACTTACCCGAGGTATCGACAAATCAGGTTGATATTGTCAGCAAAGTAGCTATCGGCGCGCCTGGCGAAATGACTGAAGGCGAGCAAAAACAAACTACGCATTTATTAAAACGGATGATGCCTTGGCGTAAAGGCCCGTTTAACGTTCACGGTATTGAAATAAATACCGAGTGGCGCAGTGACTGGAAATGGGATCGACTCCTGCCGCATATTGAGCCATTAAAAGGCCGTACTGTATTAGATATTGGTTGTGGCTCGGGGTATCACCTATGGCGTATGCGCGGTGAAGGTGCTCAATTTGTGGTGGGTATTGATCCATCTGACTTATTTTTGTGCCAGTTTCAGGCAATTAAACACTTTAACCCAGATGAAAACGTGCATTTGTTACCATTAGGTGTAGAAGCCCTGCCAGAGCTCAAAGCGTTTGATACAGTATTTTCAATGGGGGTGCTTTATCATCGTCGTTCCCCTATCGACTTTTTAGCGCAATTAAAAGCACAGCTTCGCCCAGGCGGAGAACTCGTGCTTGAAACATTAGTTATTGAAGGCGATGAAAACACCGTATTAGTACCGACCGACCGCTACGCGAAAATGCGTAATGTATGGTTTCTTCCAAGCACTGCGGCATTAAAATTGTGGATGGAACGTGTTGGCTTTAAAGATGTGCAGATTAAAGATTGTGCTATTACAACGCTCGACGAGCAGCGTAAAACTGACTGGATGGAAAACGAATCTTTAGTTGACTTTTTAGACCCCGCTGACACCAGTAAAACCATTGAAGGCTACCCTGCACCACTTAGAGCGATACTTACAGCTAAAGCCTAATTTGTAGTATTAATTTTTATTTCCATATTAAAAAGCGCCATTGGGCGCTTTTTTTGTTTACTAATACAGCAACTAGAGGACAAGTGTCCTTGTCTTTAAAATCAAATCCAGATTTCAACTAGCCGCGCCCTTGCAATTGTTGTAAAATACGCGCGTTTCTAAGTAAGCATCAAAACAACTATTTTGAGGAAAACCTGTGAGCGAACAAAAACAGTCTCTAAGCTATAAAGACGCGGGCGTAGATATCGACGCTGGTAATGCACTTGTTGAGCGTATTAAAGGCGTAGTTAAAAAAACTCGTCGTCCTGAAGTGATGGGCGGAATTGGTGGTTTTGGCGCACTTTGCGAAATTCCTGAAGGTTATAAGCAACCCGTACTTGTAGCAGGCACTGACGGTGTTGGCACTAAGTTACGCTTAGCAATTGACCTTAAAAAGCACGATACTGTAGGTATCGACTTAGTTGCGATGTGTGTAAATGATTTAATAGTACAAGGCGCTGAACCGCTGTTTTTTCTAGATTACTATGCAACGGGTAAACTAGATGTAGACACAGCAGCCGACGTAGTAACCGGTATTGGTAAAGGTTGTGAAATTTCAGGTTGTGCCCTAATTGGTGGCGAAACAGCTGAAATGCCAGGTATGTATGATGGTGAAGACTACGACATGGCAGGCTTTTGTACCGGTGTGGTAGAAAAATCAAAAATTATTGATGGCACTAAAGTAGCTGCAGACGATCAACTTATTGCCCTTGCTTCTAGCGGTCCTCACTCAAATGGTTTCTCTTTAATTCGCAAAGTTTTAGAAGTCTCTAACGCTGATACTAATCAAGTGATTGATGGCAAAACCTTAGGTGAGCACCTTTTAGAACCAACACGTATTTACGTTAAACCATTACTTGAGTTGTTCAAGCAAGTAGACGTGCATGCCCTTTCGCATATTACTGGTGGCGGTTTTTGGGAAAATATCCCACGCGTATTACCTGAATCGGCTAAAGCGGTTGTTAAAGGTGATAGCTGGCAGTGGCCAAGTGTGTTTAGCTGGTTGCAAGAAAACGGCAACATTACAACACACGAAATGTACCGCACATTTAACTGTGGTGTAGGCATGGTGTTAGTTGTACCTGCGGATGAGCTTGAAAATAGCTTAAATATCTTAAAAGATCTTGGCGAGAACGCATGGCACCTTGGTGAAATCCAAGATGCCGTTGCTGGCGAAGAGCAAGTTGAAATTGTAGGTGGTGCTGCGTAATGGCACCCACTCGTCTAGTAGTTTTGATCTCAGGCAGTGGCTCAAATTTACAAGCCATTATTGATGCCTGTGAAAGCGGCGAGATAAACGCCCATATAGCGGCTGTTATTAGTAACAAAGCAGACGCTTATGGGTTAGAGCGTGCAAAAAATGCAGGTATTGCCACACACGTGCTGAGTCATAAAGAGTTTGACTCACGCGAAGCGTACGATGCCCAGTTAATGCATATAATTGACTCTTTTGAACCAAATCTAGTTGTATTAGCTGGGTTTATGCGTATTCTAACTCCTAACTTAGTGCAAAAATATGTTGGAAAAATGTTAAACATTCATCCATCTTTGTTGCCTAAGTACCAGGGGCTGAATACCCACCAAAGAGCAATTGATGCAAAAGACGACGTTCACGGCGTTAGTGTTCACTTTGTAACTGAAGAATTAGACGGCGGACCGGTTATTCTTCAAGCTAAAGTGCCTGTATTAGCAGATGATACAGCAGACACGCTCGCTAAACGTGTACATGCGCAAGAGCACATAATTTATCCTTTGGTGGTCAAGTGGTTCAGTGAACAACGACTTACGATGGAAGCAGATTATGCAGTTCTTGACGAAAAACAACTTCCTGCACACGGCGCGCACTACCCAAAATAAAAAATTAAGTGCTTGGCTACTATGTGCGGGCACTTTATTACTTCCTACCAGCCTGATTGCAGGCGAGTTAACCCAGTACCAAGCTAGTTATGACATTTTGCGCAAAGGCACTAATCACGGCAAAGCCGAGCGTGAACTAAAAAAACTCGATAATAATAACTACCAAGTCACTTACCACAGTGATATTGAATGGATGATTTTCTCTGACTCACGTCAAGAGTCATCAACTTTTAGCTTTGCTAACGATAAAGTAGAGCCTATTCAGTACTCTATGATCCGCACGGGGACTGGGCCTGACAAAAAGTATGAAATTAACTTTGATCGTCAAACACAAACTGTCACCAGTAACACCAGCGACTACCCGTTAAAATGCCAATGGCATGATAACTTCCAAGATGGTATTTCTTATCAAGTGCAAGTTCGAGAAGGACTTAAAAAAGGAAAAACTAGTTTCTCGTTTCCGTTAGTTGATAAAAAAGGTAATTGTCGTGACTACGACTTTGAAGTGGTAGAAACCGAAATGATTTCCTTACCGATTGGTAACGTAGAAGCCATTAAAGTAAAACGTTTATACGACAATGACAAACGCCAAGCCTTAGCATGGTTTGCCCCAGAAATGGATTATATGCTCGTGCGCATGTGGAAAGGTGAAAAAGGTGTGGAACAGTTTGAAGTGCAGATGAAATCGTTTACCGTGATCAATCCACCGGCTTTACCTGCACAAGTTAAGAACGAAATAACCCCCTAATAAATTACTTACAAGATGCAATACGAAAAGCCCAAGTGTGATAACCATAACTTGGGCTTTTCATTTCAATACTTAAATTTGAAACTTTAAGTTGAGTTTCGTTTTACTCTACCAACCTACATTTACATTAATTCACCCATTTTAAATAACGCAAACTCTCCTGGCTGCATTTTTTGCCAGCGTTCATCGTTGGTTAGCGGCCTTGTTGCTATAACCGTTACCACATCGTTTGGTGTGGTTTCTTGTTGAAAGTCGACCACCATGTCGGCATCAATCAAGGTTGCTTTACCAAATGGCGCACGGCGCGTTATATAATGTAAGTTATTAGTGCAATATGCTAAAACAAATACACCATCGGTCAATAACATATTAAATACGCCCTTTTCACGCAGTGTATGCGAAAGCTTGGCGGCGTATCTAAAAACCGATGCCATATTACTTGGACGCTTTGGGTATTTTTCGCGAATTTTGTCAAGTAACCAACAAAAAGCGAGTTCACTGTCGGTGTTTCCCACAGGTCGATAGTACTCTGTTTTTAAATCGTGATAATTTGAAAGCTGCCCATTGTGTGCATAGGTTATTTCGCGCCCCCACAACTCACGAGTAAACGGGTGGGTGTTTTCTAGACACACTCGCCCGCGGTTGCCTTGACGAATATGACTTATCACCGATACGCTTTTAATCGGATAAGCTTTAACTAATTTAGCTATTTCTGACTGGTAACTTGGCTCGGGATCTTTAAAGGTTCTACAACCTTTGCCTTCATAAAAAGTAATGCCCCAGCCATCTTTATGCGGCCCCGTATTGCCACCGCGCTCCAACAGCCCTGAAAAACTAAAACAAATATCCGTTGGTACATTGGCTGACATGCCAAGTAATTCACACATAAAATAAATAAACCTTTAAAAAGCTAAACATAGAATATCGTTCTATTTTTAATAAGCGTACACTGATCACCGTAAGTATATTTACTTAATTAAACTTATATTACTACTAGATTAATTGATTTTTTTAATGCTTATATTTTTTATGATAAGCCAAAATAAACCATTACAGCCAAACTGTTCGTATAACATACGACGCATTGTAATAATCGTTCCGATAACTACACTTTAATCTAAGTAATGTACTTGAAACTTAGCGTTACTAGCGCTACTCTAAACGAGGTGGTCTGACCTCTATTAAGGAATTAGCAATGACACTCATATTTACACTCGGTTTAATCGCACTGCTCAGCATTGCGCTTTACCACAGAGCGAGTTGGAACACAGCACTTGGTGTTTCTGCCGCAACATTATTAATTGGTACCTTTGCTGGTGCTTTTGGTTTAATTAGCTGGGTGATCTTTTTAATCATCGCAGTGCCTCTTTCTGTTACTGGCATTCGTCAGCAATATATTATCAAGCCTATTTTCAAGGTCTTCAAAAAAGTTACACCGAGCATGTCTGACACCGAAAAGTCAGCTATTGATGCCGGTACAACTTGGTGGGAAGCTGATTTATTTTGTGGTAACCCAGATTGGAAAAAGCTTCACCAGTATCCAGTTCCAAAACTTACTATTGAAGAGCAGGCATTTATCGACGGCCCTGTTGAAGTTGTATGTAGTATGCTGGACGATTGGGAAGCTACGCATGAGCTAACTGATTTACCTCAGGATGTATGGCAATATCTAAAAGATAACAAATTCTTTGCCATGATCATTAAAAAGGAATACGGCGGCTTAGAATTCTCTGCATTTGCACAATCGTGTGTACTGCAAAAACTAACCAGTAAATCAACATTGCTTTCGTCAATTGTTGGTGTACCTAACTCGTTAGGCCCGGGTGAGTTATTACAGCACTACGGTACTGAAGATCAAAAAAATCATTACTTACCGCGTTTAGCAAGCGGTCAAGAAATTCCATGTTTTGCTCTTACTTCGCCAGAGGCAGGTTCTGATGCAAGCTCAATTCCAGACTATGGTGTAGTATGTAAAGGGCAATGGAATGGCGAAGAAGTAGTCGGTGTAAGCCTTACATGGAACAAGCGTTACATTACACTTGCACCTGTAGCTACGGTTCTTGGTCTAGCATTTAAATTACAAGATCCAGATGGATTATTAAGTGACGTTAAAGAGCCTGGTATTACCTGTGCACTTATCCCAACAGATACCCCAGGGGTAGAAATTGGTCGTCGTCACTTCCCGCTTAATGTGCCGTTCCAAAATGGCCCTACTCGCGGTAAAGATATTTTTGTACCACTTGATTACATTATTGGTGGCCCAGAAATGGCTGGTCAAGGCTGGCGTATGCTGGTTGAGTGTTTATCGGTTGGTCGTGCAATTACATTGCCGTCAAATTCAGCCGGTGGCATTAAAATGATTGCTGTAGCAACCGGTGCTTACAGCCGTATTCGTCGTCAATTCCGCTTACCAATTGGTAAAATGGAAGGGGTTGAAGAGTCAATGGCGAAGCTTGCCGGTTATGCTTACAGCTCAGACGCTGCAGTAAGTATGTCTACTGGCGCGGTTGATTTAGGCGAAAAACCATCTGTTATTTCGGCCATTATTAAATACCACCTTACCGAGCAAATGCGCGATTCAACCATTCATGCAATGGACGTGCTAGGCGGTAAAGGGATCATGCTTGGGCCAAATAACTATTTGGGTCGTGGCTATCAAGGTGCACCTATTGCCATTACCGTTGAAGGTGCAAACATCTTGACCCGTAATATGATTATTTATGGTCAAGGTGCTATTCGTTGTCATCCATTTGTACTTACCGAGCTAGGTGCGTGTGAAATTGAAGACCGCGAAGAAGCGCTTAACGTATTTGATAAAGCGCTAATGGGCCACATTGGCTTTACCATGTCTAACCTAGTGCGCACTAAGTGGCTTGCACTTACTGGCGCTCGCTTTACTAGCGTGCCGTACAAAGACGAAACGGCAGAGTTTTATCGTATAGCTTCACGCTTTAGTGCATCGCTTGCACTTATGTCTGATATTAGTATGGCAGTATTTGGTGGTTCACTTAAACGTAAAGAACGTATTTCAGCACGCTTAGGTGACTTATTAAGCTACCTTTACTTAGTGTCTGCAACGCTTAAACGTTATAACGACGAAGGCCGTAAAAAAGAAGATTTTGCACTGGTTCAGTGGAGCTGTCAGGATCACCTTTACCACTGTCAACGTGCGCTTGCTGATTTAATCAACAATATGCCATCTGCACCACTTCGTGGCGTATTAAAAGTATTGTTATTCCCGTTTGGTCGCCCGGTTCGTAAACCTACCGACAAACTTGAGCATAAACTAGCGCAATTACTACAAGTGCCTAGCGAAACGCGTAATCGTTTAGCAAGTTATGTATACCTTACAAACGAGCCGCTTAACCTTGTAGGTCGTCAAGAGCAAACGCTTAAAGACGTGCTAGAGGTAGAGCCTTTATTTGAACGCGTATGTAAAGAGAAAGGCGTTAAATTGCCATTCTTCCAACTTGATAAAGTGGCGCAAATGGGCTTAGAAGCCGGCATTTTAAGCCAAGCTGAAGCTGATAAGTTAGCAGCTGTTGAACAAGCTCGCTTAGACGTTATTAACGTTGACGACTTTGACCCTGCAGATTTACTTGCCGGCAAAGCAGCGCGTAATAGCAAAGCTAAATCTAAAAAGGCAGATGCCGCTTAACTAATTTAGTAAAGCTAGCAGCAACCCTGTTGAAATTAGCCAAACCAGCGCATAATGCGCTGGTTTTTTTTGTGCAAGGTAAACCTGTAATACACACCACATATTTCCAATGACAAATAATACAATATGAGTGTAACCAAAAATAACGCTATAACTTATTGTGGCTAATAAAAACAGCAATATGCTAGGTAAAAAATGGCTAATATAAAAGGCGCGTTCTTGCTCGCATGTTTTAAAAAATAATCGATACTGCTCATACACCCTACCGCAATCAAATTGCAATGAACTACTAAAGAGTACAATAAAAGCCATGGCTAATATCACAAGTATAGGTACTAAATCAGCACGTTCGTTTATTAGCGCAGCTGTTGCCATGAATACACATAAAAGTAACGACACGCGCCAAACAAGTGTCCAACAATGGTTTAATAAATAACAAAACCAAAAGCCCAATAATGAACTTACTGCAATACGCCCTTTAACATTAACCACGGGGACAAAAAGGCTCAGCGCAAACAATAAAGTAAAGCCCATATGATAAGTGAGCGGCTGCATATGAATAGGAACACGCACTAATATCACGCTAAACAAAAAGCCATATACCAGTGCGCTGGTTTTGTATAAACACAAAACGCCCAAGCTAAACTGCAGCAACATAAATACAATAAAATGCGGTACTTTAACCCATTGTGATAGCGTTAAATCTAGCGCAATTAATACACTGGCTATAAGCCATGCATTACTGAGCGTTAATAGTTTAATATCGACTAAATATAACCAAACTGATCGTGCAATAGTTTGCTGAAATAACCGCTGCTTACTATTTTTAATTGCTGACTTCATTGCGCTGAGCATCACACTTTGTAGTAACAAATAAAATAAAGCCATTTGTGCACCGTATTGGGGTGCTGCGCTGCTGTCTATAATTTTTCCAAGGCCTAAAAAAAGTAGCAATATCAAACCCAACACTGACGAGCCTAACACCACTAAAAATAACAACCCAAAGCTTTTTAGTTGCAACAATAATTGCGTGAGTTCAGTTTTGTAAGCCTGATAACGATAATCCATAAAGGAGCGATATTGCCCGATTGATTGTTTTAAATTTGCAATCATAACGGTATACACTCAAAGCCACGCTCAATAAATGGCGCTGGTTCATGGCAAGTGATGACTATTTGCCCATTTGGCTTATCTATTAGATATTCATCAAGCAGCACTAATAAATACTGAATACTGGCTTGATCAAGTGCTGCGCTGGGTTCGTCTAGAAGTAAATAAGGTGCATCACGCATAAGCGCTAAAATTAACTGGCATTTCTTTTGATTACCTGACGACAGCGCATCAAAACGAGTATTTAAAAATTCATTGAAATTAAACCCATCTATTATTGTTGTTGGCCAACTACAATCCAGCGTATTCACGGACAAGTTAATAATTTGCTTTGCCGTAAGAAAGTCAGGTAAAGCAATACAGTCTGAGGCTATAGCAACTTGTTTATGCGGTTCGGTTAATGCTTTTTTAGAAAATAAAATCTGCCCACTTTGGCGCGTTTCGAGCTCTGCCAACATCATCAACAACGTTGTTTTACCTTGGCCATTAGGCGCTTCAATGCATATTTTAGGTGCACAAAACTGCACACTATAGCCACTGTACAATACGTTTTCAGCAAACTGTTTATGTAACCCAATGACTTCTATCATAAATACTCCCTGATTTTGAAAGTGAATTATAACTGGTTTTCTATTTTCGTGGGCTACATGGTTTGTAACACTTTATTGCAGTTCGAATAGGCTAATTACTTGCGTTTAAAAAATGTTCGGTTAACACTAAAAGTCTATAATTATAATCCAAGGAATGTATCTATGAAAAAAGCCCTCAAATTTGCTTGTATTACCTGTGCAGTATCAATTGCATTAACAGGTTGCAGTCAATCTAATAATTCAGCCTCTACCCCTGTGGCAACTGAGCAAAAACAACAAGTAAAAACCTATAACGCTAAAACCTTTTTTGATACAACATCTATCATGGGCAGTAGCTTTTCCCCGACTGGCGATAAAGTTCTAGTTAGTAGCGATGAAAGCGGTATTTACAGCTTGTATGAAGTTGACATAAAAACAGGTAGCAAAATGCGCCTAACCAATTTTGAAGATAGCACCTACCCTATTCGCTATTTCCCAAATGATGAGCGTGTACTATTTACCAAGGACTCAGGCGGTAATGAGCGCTACCATGTTTATGTGCGTGAAGTTGATGGTTCAATCAAAGATTTAACTCCAGGGGAAGAAACCCGCGCGAGTTTTGCAGGCTTTACTAAAGATGGCAGTCAGTTTTTTATTACCAGTAATCAACGCGATGCCAAGTTTATGGACTTGTATCGTGTAGATAGCAAAACCTATAAAGTCACGCCCGTTTATCAAAACACACAAGGACTAGATGTGGGCGCAATTAGCCCCGATGGACGCTACATTGCACTGTCTAAAAATAATACCAATAAAGACAGCGATACGTTTATTCTTGATACCTCTAAGAAAACCCTCAAGCCGCAATTAATTTCAAAACACGATACACCAGCACAATATACGCCTGAGACCTTCTCTGTAGACAGCAAATATTTATACTACTCAACAGACGCTAAAGGAGAGTTTTCAGAGGTGTGGCAATATGAGCTCGCCACAGGCAAGCACAGCCCAGCATTAAAAGATGATTGGGACGTTAGCTTTATTTACTTTTCTAAATCTGGGCGTTACCAAGTAAGCGGTGTAAATGCTGATGCCAGCACAAAGGTCACAGTAAAAGACACGCAAACAGCGGATGAAATTGCCATGCCTAAATTACCTGCGGGAAATCTACGTGGTGTGAATTTCTCAAGCGATGAGAAAACCATGGCGTTTTATTTAAATTCAGATACCTCACCAAGCAACTTATTTGTTTGGCAAGTTGGCAGTAATGAAGCCAAGCAACTTACCAACACATTAAGTGAAGATATAGATCAAAACGACTTAGTAGAGAGCACCATTGTGCGCTTTAAAAGTTTTGATGATTTAGAAATACCGGGCGTATTATACAAACCAAAACAAGCCAGCAGCACCAATAAAGTACCTGCACTTATTTGGGTGCATGGCGGCCCAGGTGGGCAAAGCCGAACTGGTTATAGCGCAATGCAGCAACATTTAGTTAATCATGGCTATGCTATTTTTGCCGTCAATAACCGCGGTAGCTCAGGCTATGGTAAAACATTTTTCCATTTAGACGATAAAAAACATGGCACCGATGATCTACAAGATATTGTCTACGGTAAAAAACACTTACAAAGCCTAGATTGGGTCGATGCAGATAAAATCGGCATCATGGGTGGTAGCTACGGCGGCTTTATGACCGCAGCCGCGCTTGCCTTTGAACCGGAAGAGTTCAAAGTAGGTATCAATATTTTTGGTGTGACTAACTGGGTACGCACACTGAACTCAATTCCACCATGGTGGGAAAGCTTTAAAAAGGCGCTATACGATGAAATGGGCGATCCTGCCACCGATGGTGAACGTCACCGTGCTATTTCACCGCTATTTCATGCCGATAACATCACTAAGCCTTTAATGGTTATTCAAGGTGCTAATGATCCACGCGTATTACAAATTGAAAGCGATGAGTTGGTTGCTGCGGTTAAAGCTAATGGTGTGCCTGTAGAGTATGTATTATTTGATGATGAAGGCCACGGTTTTAGCAAAAAAGAAAACCGTATCAGCGCCTCCAACGCCTACCTAAACTTTTTAGATACTTACTTGAAAGAACGCTTTGGCCCACAAGGGTAATTGTAAGCCAATTTATATTAAAGCCTGCTGCGTTTTCATGTACGCAGGCTTTTTATTGCTTGGTTAATCTAGGTTCCAGTAAAGCGAGCGCCAAACCAAATACAGCAGCAAAAACACCTAAAAACTCAAACCAACTATTGCCTGCATGTGGCATAGTCCGCGAAAGCTCATTTGCAGTATAAACACGTTTACCTCCCTCAACCTCTTCAACAAATGATTCACCGACATACTCATCCATTAACTTAAAACTTGGTACCCTTCTGGCCAGCATTTCCCGATTTTTCTCATCTCTTTTTTCTCGATTCGACTCAATAATATAATTGCTCCAATGAGTAAAAACATTCAGAGGTTCACCTGTTTTGATCACACCTTGTGATTTATATTCGTAAAAGCGCTCATTGAACACATAGTTTTTATGTCCTGCATAAAACAATGCACAACCAATAGATATTAAAAACATTGCGAGATAAATAAACTTACGCTGTGTGGCTGAGCTCTTTACTGCTTTACTTTTATACCACAGCTCTACATCGGGTATTTGCATCAGTCTAACTTTATCGTGACTCGATACTAGTGGCTTCATAAACTCATCAATTGAAAGATCTAATGCTATCAATAAAGCTCTAAATATTTCATTGGAGGGAATTGATTTATCGTTTTCAAGTTTTGATATATATACCCAAGCCACCTCAAGGTGCAGAATTCAGCGTTTCACAGGTGCTTAATATCAAGGCGTTACTTTGCAAGAATGGCAATCCCTTTTAAGAAGTAACAACGATGAAAGTAAGTGCCTGTGAAACGCCCTATGGGTTGGTTTAAAAGCGATTTATACTGCGTTATTGATTTTAACAATAGAACCACTATTACTTGCAATCAATGCCTTGCCTAAATCGCTTTTAATTCCAACTGAAACTCGCATCTTGAGGTGGTTTGGGTATAACTTTGCTCTATACCTACTTGCTGGGCAAATTCAGGTTGGCTCAATTTTTTATTATTTCTTAGCTGCTTTAATTGTGGACCTAATGTGCTCATCTTAATGCTTCCTTTTTTAAAGTGAGATTAGATTCTTGGTAATTCATGCAGATATAAGAAGCTGAATATTGAAGAATAGACAAGAATATTAGCAGGTTAGTATATAAGAGTCGAGCTGATAGCTGATAGCTGATAGCTGATAGCTGATAGCTGATAGCTGATAGCTGATAGCTGATAGCTGATAGCTGAT